>CAZERK010000055.1:0-12431 GCA_964514515.1 uncultured Planctomycetaceae bacterium | reverse complement strand
AACGACATCAACGGCTGCGGCATCCTCCGGGCGCACCAGATGCCGGATGGGGAGGGCGTCTTCGTCGAGGCGGCGGACCCGGACTGTCCTTACGGAATGCGGGGGATCGGTGAAATCGGGCTGGTCCCGACGGCGGCCGCCGTCGCCGGGGCGTTGTATGCGTTCGACGGCAAGCCGCGCCGCCGTCTGCCGATGCGCGACTCGCCGGCCGCCCGCGAGATCGTCTCCATGAAGCCGCCGCGCACACATCGCAGCGATGGATGAGCGGAACGCATCGCTGTGCCACTGCTCTGTGAGCAGTGCCATGCATGATGGCGGTGGTTGGCAGAGGATACTGCCGAGACGGCGGTGATGCACAGAGTCTGGTTGAAGATCAGTGTGAGACCGTCTTACCGGTGACGAGGAGTGAGATCGGCGCAACCTTTAGCTGTTGCGCTGCCGCACTTCTTGTCAGAGGAGGCCCGAATGGAGAGGAAATTGCAATGTCCAAAGCTCATCACGCCGGAAGGCATCCGCGAGAAATTTGAAGAGGCAGGGTATCGCACAGTGAGCGACAAGTCTGTCTCCATCGAGGTGTATGATCTGCTGGTACCTCTCCTGACGATTCTCGAGTATGTGCAGTGGTGGGGTGAGTTCTGCAAGATCAATAGGATAGAGACCGGGATCAAAGCGGATGGAAAGGAGTTCATTGGTGTCGCAGTCAATGCTGCTGATGCGAAGCAGCACGTCGTAATAGTACCATGCAACAGCCCAGAGGCTGCTCTCGACATGCCAAATGCCTGGTTCCGCGCGCTACGTGAGTATGGTTCCGATGTCGCACTTCGAGCCGAGCGTGTAGATGATACCAGCCTCACTGGTACTGTAAACGAGTTCCTGGACAGCTATGGCGAGATACTTCTGAGTCTGCTGTCTCTTGTGATCTCGCCTGAAGCTATGCGACAGAAATGAGCGCTGTGTTCGTACGAGCCAGCCCCTGGAAGCATCGCTTCCAGGGGTTCGCTTCGCTCACCCCTGGCAACCATCGCCCGCCCTACGGTCGGCTGGGCTGAGCGTCGCGACATGATCCGACGCTCGTGAGAATGCCGCATGAAGCCGCCGCGTAAGCGGGGCGGCGCGTCTCGATGAACGGCCGGCCGTCGCTGTCTGCAACGTGCGTCCTCACGCGGCGGAGCCGTCAGGGCGCGCATCCTGCGGAGTAGCCGCCGGTCGGCGGTTGCCCTTGCGGTTCGGCTCGCAGGACCATCCGCGTGAGTTCAGGGAGGGAGCTCGCTCGCGTTTTTTTCATGACGTGGCTGCGGTGTTCCTCCACGGTTCGTTGGGCGATGCCCAATTCCTGCGCGATCGCCTTGTTCGGCAGTCCTTGCAGGACCAGGTCCATCACCTGTCGCTCGCGGCGGGTCAACACCGCGAGCCGTTTCCGGATCGCGGCGACCTCCGCCTCTTTGCGCCGGGTCTGGCGGCTCGTCGCGACGGCCGACGTGATCCGTTCGAGCAACTCTCGTCCGTCGAAGGGCTTTTCAATGAAGTCCCAGGCGCCGAGGCGGAAGCTGCGGGACGACATCGGCACGTCGGCATGGCCCGTCACGACGATCACGGGAATCTCCGCAGCCTGCGCCGCGAGTCTCTCCTGGAGTTCAAGGCCGTTCATCCCCGGCATTTTCATGTCGAGGACCAAGCAGCCCGGCCGCATCGGATCGTAGGAAGACAGGAATTCCTCGGCCGACGCGAACGTCCCCACGTCGAAGCCCAGCAAGCCGACCAGGGCGCGGATCGAGTCACGTACGGCCGCGTCGTCGTCTACGATGTATACGATCGCATCGGATTCAGCCGTTGTCATTTCTGTGATCCTCCGCAGCCCGTCGCAGGCAGGGTCATGCAGAACGTCGCCCCGCCGCCTTCGGTCGCTTTCGCCCACAGCCGCCCGCCGTGAGCCTCGACGATCGTGCGGCTGATAGGCAGCCCCATCCCCATCCCGTCCGGCTTCGTCGTATAGAAGGGCTCGAAGAGCCGCCGCTGAACCTCTGGAATCAAGCCGATGCCTCGGTCTTCGACGGAAACCTGGAGGCTCTGGCCATCCCCGACCTCGGTTCGAATGCGCAGAATCTTGTTTCCCTGCGCGAGATGACTCATGGCATCCAGCCCATTGCGAATCAGATTAATCAGCACCTGCTGGATTTGCACGGAATCTCCGAAGAACGCGGGCTGCGCCGGCGTCAAGTCGGTCGCGACCGACGCTTCGCTTTGGAGCAGCTCGTGCCGCATGAAGGCGAGCGTCTGCTCGACCAGCTCGTTGATAAGCAGCGTCGACCGTCTGATCTCCTGCTTGTACACGAACGCCCGCATCCGCCGGATGATCTCGCCGGCCCGCTCGGCTTGCCTGGCGATCTCCTCGACGGCTTCCAGGACGGACGCGTCGACGCCGGGCGATTTGTGCATCTTCGTCTGGCAGAACAAGCCGTAGTTGGAGATGGCAGCGAGCGGCTGGTTCAACTCGTGGGCCAGGCCGGTCGCCATCTCGCCCATCGTGGCCAGACGCAGGACGTGGGCCAGCTCCTCGCGATGTTGATAGGCCTGCTCCTCCGCCCGCTTTCGGTCCGTCACGTCGGTGATGATCGCGACGTAGCCGAGCAGCCGGCCGTCCTCGTCGCGTTTGTCGCTCCAGTCGACTTGAACGTCGAGCAGCCGGCCGTCGGGCGTGCCGTATCGCGTCAGGTAATGCGGCGGCGCGTGCCGCTCGACGGCGTCGCGCAGCAAGTCAGCGGCCGCCTGTCTTTGCGTGGACTTGGCGGCCGGGCCATCCCGGCCTATCGCGCAACCGCCCGGGTCGACCTCCAGCCCCAGCATCTGATCGAACGCGCAATTGCTGACAAGAACCGCGCCCGTCGTATCCACCTCGAGGACGCCGTGCGGAATCGTTTGGATGAACGTTCGGTAGCGGTTTTCGCTTTCTCGGAGGGCTTCGTGTGCCCGCTCCCGCTCGGCGATTTCCTCTTCGAGCTGTCCCACGGTCTGCGCCAGTTGCGCCGTGCGTTCGTGAACGCGGCGTTCGAGATCCTCCCGAACCTGCCGCAGTTCTTCTTCCGTGCGCTTGCGATCGGTGATGTCGCGCAAAGAGCCCGCCATGCGCAGAGGCCGACCGCGGTCGTCCCAGGCCGCCTGTCCTCGCGCGTGGAACCAGCGGTACGCGCCGCAGCGCATCCGCAGCCGATACTCGACGTCGTAGGGCTCGTGGTCGTCCAGATGGGCTCGCACGGCTTCGAGAACTCGATCTCGGTCGGCCGGATGGAGCCGATCCTGAAGCGCGATGAAGTCGGCGTCCACGTCTCCTTCCTTGAAACCGAGCAATTCGTAGTAACGTGGCGACCACCAGGCGGCGCCCTCGGGCGAACCGTCCCATACCCAAAGGCCGTCGTTCGAGCCTTGCACGGCAAGGCTCAGACGGTCTTCGCTGCATCGAACGCGTTCAAGGGCCTTCTCGCAACTGGCGAGGGCCGCCTCCAGAACCCGGACCCGCTCCTGAAGCGCCGCGGCATCCTTTGGCGTTCGGGACTTGGATTTGCGTGACGCGGTCATGGCATCGCTCGGCAGCCGCGGGCGCCCGCGCACCGCGGTCTACTTTCTTCTATCATAAACAGCCTCTCCTCGCGGCGACACGGTAGCGATAAACGCCGGCAGACGACGGTTCGGGCCGCCGCGCCGTTGCAGACGGAACGGCCGTCGCCAGCCCAGGCTGCAACAGATGCCCCGAACCGCCTTCACGACTCGCGTCCGAACGGGGATACTGATGACGGAGCGTGCCAGATGGCGGCGAAGTCGAGTTTCCCCAGGGCGCGGCGGTTGCGAGGGCAGAGGGCGTTCGCGCGCGTATTCGGGGCGAAGCGGTCGGCGTCCAACCGGTGGCTGGTCGTCTATGCGGCTCCGAACGACCTGCCCTACAGCCGCTTCGGCTTGGTCGTCGGCCGCAAGCACGGCATCGCCGTCCGTCGCAACCGCCTCAAGCGGTTGCTGCGCGAGGCCGCGCGTCTGGAAACCGCTACCCTCCCGACCGGCTTCGACCTAGTTTGCATCCCGCATCCGGGCGAGTTTGCAGTCCTGGCCGACTACCGCAGGGCCGTCCGAACGGCGTCTTTGCGGGCAATCTCGCGATGGCCAGACGAACGGCGGGGTCTCGTTGATGCTCCGCCTGAGCGGCTGTAGATTGACGCAAGACAGCCGCGGGCGCGGCGTCGAGCCAACGATCCAAGCACGCGAGACGCGAGGAGATCGCGTCGCGGGAATCCAAATCCTGTCAGCGCGAAGGGAGCCGCATCATGGTCCATCAGCAATCGCGATCATCGTGGAGTGCCGTGTTCGCATGGGTGTTCCTGTTCGTGCTTGCGGGTTCGTGGCTCGGCCCGTCTTCCGGATGCGCCAAGAAAGAGCCAGGGCCGCACCGTCCCGTCGTGGCGGCGATCCTCATGCAGCAGGACCAGTTCTTTCAACTGAACGAGCAGGGCATGAGGGCGGCGGCCGAGAAGCTCGGCGTGGACCTGAAGGTGCAGAACGCGACCGGCGGTTTGGATAGAGAGATTTCGATTGTCGATACGTACGTCGCCCAGAGGGTAGGGGCCATCGTCGTGTCACCGTTGAGCACGCAGGGCTCGATCCCGGCGCTGAAGCGGGCGCACGAGGCCGGCGTCAAGGTCATCACGTACAACAACTCGGTGGCGGCAGACTTCCCGGCCTGCAACGTCGCGAGCGACCAGGCGGCCTTGGGCGCCGAGACGGGTCGCGTCGTGCGGGAGTACGTCGAGCAGAAGCTCGGCGGCAAGGCCAAGGTGGCGTTGCTCGGGTTCGCCTCGCAGTTGCCGGAGCAGGGCGGGGCACGACAGGCAGGCTTCAAACAGGCGATCGCCGACATGCCAGGCGTGCAGATCGTTGCGGAACAGGATGCCTGGACAGCTCCTCAAGCGGCGACGACCGTCAGCGAAATCCTGATGAAGCACCCGGACGTGATCTGGGCGGCGAACGAGGGCGGGACGGTCGGGGCCGTGACGGCGGTTCGGAACGCGGGACTGACTGGAAAAGTCGCGGTCTTCGGGACGGACATCAGCAAGCAGTTGGCGGACTTCCTGCTGGCGGACGACGGCATCCTCCACGCCGTCACGGCGCAGAAGCCGTTCGAGATGGGTTCGACGGCGGTCGAGACGGCCGTCGCCGTGCTGAAAGGCGAGTCCGTGGCGAAGAACAAGACCTTGCCAGGCGTCCTGTTCACGCGGGACCGGCCTGAGGAGGTCAAGTCCTATCAGCAGCGCTTGGCCGAGCTGTCGCGATGATCGGATGAATAGCTAGACGACGGCCGCCGAGGCGGACGAGGGCAACGCCGTGAACTGACGCCCGAAACAGCCGCCCTGTCGCCTCGCTGCGCGGCGTTGTCGCATGCGGACCCGCGTTTCCAGAGCCGCTAGGGCATTTCACGGTTGCATGCGGCTCCGCGCCTGGGTAGCGGCCAAGCTCCTGCTCGGCCGGAGCATGGCGAAGACGACTGATCCGCCGCGGCGGATTGGCCGCTACGGGTGCATGCAACCGTGAAATGCTCTAGGGCTCCACCGCGAGGCCCGCCGAGGTTTGGGGACGCCGCAGTTCCCTTCAGTTCGCGGCGTTGCGTAGGAGGGCGACGGCGTTCGGCCGAGTCGTTTCGTTGATGGATCGAGCATGGCTGAGGCGAGGCTGGAGACGAGCCGCATCCGCAAGGTATACCCGGGCACCGTCGCCCTGGACGACGTTTCCATCGCTTTCGCCGCGGGCGAGGTCAGCGCTCTCGTCGGGAAGAACGGAGCCGGCAAGAGCACGATCGTCAACATCCTGTCGGGGGCGACGCGGCCGACCGGCGGCGAAATCCTGATCGACGGTCGGGCCGTCCGGCTGGCGTCTCCGGCCGACGCTTTTCGCCGCGGCATCGCGACGGTTCATCAAGAACTGAGCCTGATCCCGGAACTGAGCGTCGCGGAGAACATCTTTCTGGGGCGATGGCCCAAGCGTCGCGGCCTGGGCGGCGGCTGGATCGTCGATTGGCGAACGGTCGAAGAGCAGGCGGAGCGGATCACCCGCAGCATGGGGGCGACCGTTGACGTGCGGGAGAAGGCCGGCCGCCTCAGCGTCGCCCAGCAACAGATCGTCGAGATCGCCAAGGCCATGTCGTTTCAACCGTCGGCGGTCCTGCTGGACGAACCGACGTCCGCGCTCGCCTTCCACGAGACGCAGAACCTGTTTCGCATCCTGAGAAGCCTAGCCGGGCAGGGCGTGGCGATCGTCTATATCACGCACCGCTTGCAGGAGCTGCGGGAGGTCGCCGACCACGTTTGCGTCCTGCGGGACGGGCGCTTCGTCGGCCGCCTGTCGATCGCGGACGCCACGCCGACGGCGCTCGTCGAGATGATGTTCGGCCAGGTCGTGCCGACGCATCGGCCGGCGGGCCTGAAGGTCGGCAAGCGGCCGGTCCTCGAGGTGCGCGGGCTGCGCCGCGGCGACGTACTGCACGGCGTCGATCTGACGCTGCGGGAGGGCGAGGTCCTCGGCATCGCGGGCATGCTCGGATCAGGCCGGACGGAGTTGCTGATGTCCATCTTCGGCGCCGAGCCGTTCGACGCCGGCGACATCTTCGTGGACGGCCGGCCGGCGCCTTCGCCGACGCCGGAACGGATGAAAAACGCGGGTCTGGGATTGACGCCTGAGAATCGCAAGCAGCAGGGCGTTGTCCTGCCGCTCAGCACGCGAGATAACGCCTGCCTGGCGGCGCTCAAGCGGATCGCCCGGCGAGGGCTCATCTGGAAGGGCCTTCAGCGGCGCGTCGTGAACGGCCTCGTGCGCGATCTTCAAATCGCCGTCGCCGACGTGGAGCAGCCGATCGCGTCGCTGAGCGGCGGCAATCAGCAGAAAGTCGTCGTCGGGAACTGGCTCAACACGCAGCCACGGATCATGCTCTTCGACGAGCCGACGCGCGGCATCGACGTGCAGGCCAAGCAGCAGATCTTCCAGATCATCTGGGACCTCAGCCGGCGCGGCATCAGCTCGATCTTCGTTTCGAGCGAATTGGAGGAACTGCTGGAAGTCTGCCACCGAATCCTGGTGCTGCGGCGAGGCCGGGTCGCGTGCGAGGTCCCCGCCGACGGCCTGCGCCTGGACCGGCTGTTCGCGATGTGCATGGAGGACTGACGCTCGTGACCCTGGGCACGATCCGCCGATTCGCAAAGCAGGGGATGCTGGAACTCGTCCTGCTGGTCGTCTGCATCGCGCTGGCGGCCGTGGCCGAGGATTTCCTCACCCTCGCCAACCTGCTCAACGTGCTGCGGTCCGTCTCCGAGATCGGCGTCATCGCATTCGGCATGACGCTCGTCATCATCGCCGGCGAGATCGACCTGAGCGTCGGCTCGGCGGTCGCGTTTTCCGGCTGCCTGGCGGCGTACCTGGTTCAGCTCGGGACGCCGACGCCGCTGGCCATCCTGGCCGTGCTGGCG
This sequence comes from uncultured Planctomycetaceae bacterium, assembly GCA_964514515.1. Lineage (GTDB taxonomy): Bacteria > Planctomycetota > Phycisphaerae > UBA1845 > UTPLA1 > CAZERK01. The sequence continues at coordinate 4,935 of CAZERK010000055.1, read as the reverse complement.
ATCGGGTTCGGCATCGGCTGCTTCACGGGTTTGATGCGAGCGAAGTACGACGTACCGAGCTTCATCACGTCGTTGGCGCTGTTGACCGGCTTGCAGGGGGCGGCGTGGAAGATCACGGGCGGGTTTCCGCTGGCGCCGTTCCCGAATTGGTACGGCTTCATCGGCAGCGGCTATCTGTTGGGCGTGCCCGTGCCGGCAATCATCTTCGCGGCCGTGTTCGCCATCGTGTACTTCATCGCAGGCTACACGTCGTTCGGCCGGGCCGTCTATGCCGTGGGCGGAAACGCCGAGGCGGCCCGACTGTGCGGCATCAACGTGGGCGGCGTGAAGACGATGGTCCTGGCGATCACGGGATTGCTCGCGGCGCTGAGCGGCATCGTGCTGTCGTCGCGGATGGCTTCGGGCATCCCAACGGCGGCGCGAGGATGGGAGCTGGACGTCATCGCGGCCGTCATCGTCGGCGGCACGAGCCTGACGGGCGGCGTCGGACGCGTCTGGGGCACGCTGATCGGCGTCGTCTTCATCGGCGTGATCGTCAACGGAATGCGGCTGCTGGACGTCCGCGAGGATGGACAGCTTATCGCTCGCGGGGTAATCATCGTATTGGCCGTGCTGCTCAGCCGGTTGCAGCAGGGCCGGCGATAGGCGCGTCCGTTGCGTCGGCGCGCAGGGGCGCTCGAGATGGTGACAATTGCGTCGGCGCGCGTAAGGGCGATGAAGACGGGGACAATCGGGCGAAAACGGGAGGCGATGATGACGACTTCGCGACGGATCGATCAGATGGGGCGTTTCGACGGCAGACGCCGATGGGCATTCGGCGTTAGAGCGGCTATCGCGATAGCTCTCACGCTAAGCCTCGCGATGCCGTGCGCTGCGCAGCAGGCATCCGCAAAGACGGAACAGGCGTCCGGGATGCCGCAGCCAGCATCTTCGCACGAGGTGTCAACTGAAACGCAGCAGGCGGCCGCGAAGGCCGAGCAGGCGTCAGGGAAAGCCGCGCAGCAGGCGCCTGCGGCCGCGGCGCCCGCGACGGCGCCGGCCGAGAAGCCGCCGGATCGAACGCTCTACGTCGTCGCGACCGCGCACCTGGATACGCAATGGCTCTGGACCATCCAGGACTCGATCAACGAGTACATCCCGGCCACGCTTCGGGGAAACTTCGCCTTGTTCGAGAAGTTCCCGAATTACGTTTTTAGCTTCGAAGGAGCGTTCCGCTATCGGCTGGCGGAGGAGTACTATCCTGACGACTTCGCGAAGCTGCGGGAGTACATCAAAGCCGGTCGGTGGCGCGTCTGCGGCAGTTTCGTCGATGCGTGCGACGTCAACGTGCCGTCGCCCGAGTCGCTGATTCGCCAAATCCTGTACGGCAACGGCTATTTCGAGAAGGAGTTCGGAAAGACAAGCTGCGACGTGTTCCTGCCGGATTGCTTCGGCTTCGGCTTCGCGCTGCCGTCCGTGGCGGCGCACTGCGGCCTGAAGGGTTTTTCGACGCAGAAGCTGACGTGGGGCAGCTCGGTCGGCACCCCCTTCGACGTGGGGCTTTGGGAGGGCGTCGACGGTTCGACCGTCATCGCCGCCCTGAACCCCGGCGATTACGTCGCCGAGATTCGTGAGGATCTCAGCACGGCTCCCAACTGGGTCAATACGATCGACAAGCTCGGCCAGCCGTCCGGCGTCCACGTCGGGTACAAGTACTTCGGCGTCGGCGACAGAGGCGGGGCGCCGGACGACGAATCGGTGTCTCGGCTGGAGCAGGCGATCGCGGCCGACGGGCCGATTCACGTCCGCAGCACCGGGGCGGACCAACTCTATCGAGACCTGACGCCGGAGCAAACCGCCAAGCTGCCGCGCTACAAGGGCGAGCTGTTGATGACGCGACACGGCGTCGGCTGCTACACGTCTCAAGCGGCGATGAAGCGTTGGAATCGCAAGAACGAGCAACTCGCCGACGCGGCGGAACGTGCGGCCGTGCTGGCCGATTGGCTCGGCGGGCTGCCCTATCCACGGGAGAAGTTGGCGGGCGCCTGGTGCCGGTTCCTGTGGCACCAATTTCATGACGACCTGACGGGCACGAGCATCCCGCAGGCGTATACGTTCTCGTGGAACGACGAAATCCTGTCGCTCAACGAGTTCGCCGGCGTGCTGACCGATGCCGCCGGAACGGTCGCGCGAGCGATGGACACGCAGACGGAGGGCGTGCCCCTGCTTATCTACAACCCGCTCTCCGTGGCCCGAGAGGACGTCGTGGAAGCGACGGTCCGGTTCGACGCCGAGGCGCCGCCCAAATGCGTTCGCGTCTTCGACGACCGCGGCGAGGAAACGCCCTGCGAGGTGGTCGCGGTCGGCGGCGATGAAGTCGGCCTCTTCTTCCTTGCTCGCGTGCCCTCGGTCGGGTTCGTCGTGTACGAGGCGTGACCGTCGGATGAGCCGTGCCGACTTTCGACGGGCCTTGCCGTGACGGAGAGCAGCCTGGAGAACGAACGGTATCGCGTGGAACTCAATGCCGACGGCGACGTGGCGAGCATCCACGACAAGACAGCCGACAAGGAGCTTTTGGCAAGTCCGGCCCGGCTGCAACTGCTCAACGATACACCGGACAACTGGCCGGAATGGGAAATTCGCTATGAGGACGTCACGCCACCGCCGCGAGCGAACGTCGGCGGTCCGGCTCGGACGCGCATTGTCGAACGCGGGCCGGCGAGAGTCTCGCTGGAAATCTCGCGTCAGGCGGAAGGCTCGACGTTTGTGCAGACGATCCGCCTTGCGGCAGGCGGCGGAGTACGCGGGAAGTCTGGGAGCGATGCCGGCGGAGACAGGTCCGAGGACGCGATTGGCGGCGCGGCTGATCGCGTCGAGTTCGACACGCGATTGGATTGGCGGACGCCCAAGGCGGCGCTGAAGGCGGCGTTTCCGCTCTCCGTGTCGAATCCGACGGCGACGTACGACCTGGGCCTGGGCACGATCCAGCGCGGCAACAACCACGAGAAGCTCTACGAAGTGCCGGCACAGCAATGGGCGGACCTGACCGCCGCCGACGGCCGCTACGGCGTCGCGATTCTCAACGATTGCAAGTACGGCTGGGACAAGCCCAGCGACGACGTGCTGAGGCTGACGCTCGTGCACAGCCCGCACCTCGTGCAGAAGGATTTCGGGCATCATCGGTTTCTGTATGCCGTCTGCGGCCACGAAGGAGACTGGCGAGACGGCGGCGTTTGTTGGCAGGCGTCTTGCGTAAACCAGCCGCTTCGGGCGTTTCAGGCGGCTCGGCACGCAGGTCAGTTCGGCAGGCGGTATTCGCTGCTGTCCGTCAGCACGCCGCAGGTTGCCGTCCGCGCTTTGAAGAAGGCCGAGGCGAGCAACGCGGTCATCGTTCGGCTGCAGGAGTTGCACGGCAGGCCGGCTGAGCACGTGCGCGTGACGTTGGCGCCGCCGATCGTCTCGGCGCGGGAGGTCAGCGGCGCGGAGCAACGGTTAACCGCCGACATCGCCGTCGAGAGCGGCAGCTTGGTGACGAACCTTCGGCCCCATCAGCCGCAGACGGTCGCGGTTATGTTTGGGGCGACACCCGTCAAGCTGGGTCCTCCCGTGTACCGGACGATTCCGTTGCCGTTTGATGCGGACGTGATCAGCATGAACGGCGAAAAGTCCGAGACAGGATTCGATGGACAGGGGCATTGTCTGCCGGGCGAATTGCTGTCGTCGCGCCGAATCGAGCACGGCGGGGTGGTCTTCGACTTGGGACCGATCACGGCAAACGACGAGAACGCGATGACCTGCCAAGGACAGGTTGTCGAATTGCCCGGCGATAACGCAGATCGCCTGTACCTGCTTGCCGCAGCCCGAGGGGGCGACGTCGAAGAGGCGTTCGGCGTCGGCGGCTACACGACGCGACTCTTGATCCAAGACTGGACGGGCTTCGTCGGCCAGTCGCAGAGCCTGGTCGCCGACGGGCAGGTCGTCGATGCGTCGCGGATGGCGGAGCCGTTCATCAAGCCGGCCGAAGTCGCCTGGGTCGGCACGCATCGCCACGACGCCGATGGGGCCAACGAGCCCTACGTCTTCTCGTATCTCTTCGCCTACCCAATTCAACTCCCCAAGCATGCGAGGACCTTCACGTTTCCCAACAATCCGGCTATTCGTGTGCTGGCCTTGACGGTCGCGACCAATCCGAACGATGCGATCCTGCCGGCAGCACCGCTCTATGACCGGATCGTCGCGCCGAAGATCTCGCCAGCAGGCGGTCTGGCCATCGAACCGTTCGACGTGACGATTGACCTTGGAACCGAGGCGGCGGGCGTCAGCGGCTTGGCGATTCGCTACACGCTCGACGGAACCGAACCTGGACCGCGATCGCCGCTCTACGAAGCGCCGTTCAAGCTGACCGAGAGCGCGACGGTCAAGGCTCGAGTCTTTGAACAGGGCCGAGCCTCGGATTACGTGGCCAGCCGGAGCTATGCGTTCGTGAAGCCCCGGTCGCCGGACGCGTCGAAGGACCTCGTGGTTGGCCTCAACTATCGCTATTACGAAGGATCTTGGCGGGCGTTGCCGGATTTCGCCTCGCTGACGCCGGCCGCGTCAGGCCAAACAGAGACGTTTGAGCTCAAGCCGAAGGCACGCAACGACAACTTCGCCTTCGTCTTCGAGGGCTACGTGGCGGTGCCGCGAGACGGCGTCTATACGTTCTACACGAAATCCGACGACGGCAGTCGACTGTCCATCGGCGGCGCGGTCGTCGTCGACAACGACGGCGCGCACGGCGCGCAGGAGCGCAGCGGAGCGGTCGCCCTGGGCGCCGGGGAGCACGGGATCCAAGTCGAGTACTTCCAACGGGGCTCCGACTTGGGGTTGGAAGTGACTTGGGAAGGCCCCGGTCTTTCTCGACAGCCGATTCCGGCAACCGCCCTGTTCCGCGCAAAAGCTCGGCTGCCGTGAGCC
>CAZERK010000054.1:7722-12473 GCA_964514515.1 uncultured Planctomycetaceae bacterium | reverse complement strand
CAAGGCGGACGGCTCGGCCCGCGCGCAGTTCGTCTGGGACGCGACGGGCCAGTTCGCCGTGACGCTGCGGCAGGCGTTCGAGGCCGAAGGCCTTCGCCGCCAGCGCCTCGAGCAGTTCGCCAACTACTTCTATCCCGGCAGCCGCGTGACCTCCGTCGAGTTCAGCGACTTGGAGGATCGAGACGCGCCCGTGCGAATCACGTTCGCGTTTGACGCCCCGAACGTCGGGCAAGTCTCCGGCTCGAAGATGCTCCTGCGGCTCCGGGAGGTCATGCCGCTGACGCAGCGGTACGCCAACCGCACCGACCGGACGTACGACATCTGGAGCTCGTTTACCGGCACGCAGCGGATGGACGAGCGGTTTCACCTGCCGGACGGTTTCCGCGTGGATTCCTCGTCGAAAACGGCGCGATTGGAGAACGACTGGATGGGCTTCGATCAGAAGGCGTCTCGGTCCGAAGGCATGATCGAGATTCGTCGAGCCGTCGAACTGTCGGCGCTGACGATCCCGCGGGCGGACTACGACGAGGTTCGAGATTTCTGCATCAAGGCGGACACGCTTCAGAGAGACCCGATCATCCTCGTGGAGCAGGCGGAGAAGTCGGGCGACGCGCCGACGACGGCCCCGTCGGACTCACGACGAGACGACGCAGCCGTCGAGAAGGAGTCGCTGGTGCCGGTTGGCGGCTGATTCGGCCGAGCCCGTCGGCTCGTACCGATCTGCGAGCGCACGAAGCGCCGTCCGAGAGCCGGCCCACCTGCAGCGGGTGAGCGACGCATGACGCGGCGAAATACCGTGGCGGCAGCCGTCAGCCTGCGCGGGGCCAACGCCGCGCACGAGTCCAAGGCGTCCTGAGGGACAGGAGAAAACGATGATCGAGAAGGTCAAGGAACTGTGGCCTGAGTTGGACTGGATCACCGACGCCGACCTGCGACGGCAGACGGCCGATACGTGGGCGCTGGCGCTGCGGCAGAGCAAGCTGAGCGGCGACGATCTGAGCCGAATCCCGTTCACGCTGCTCGTCAAGAACTGTCCCGTGACGTTCATGCAGCACAAGCGGGCGGTCGTGCACATCGCACGGGACTCGGCGCTGGCGATGAAGAAGTTCTTCGGCGAAGCCCTGCCGATCGACCTGGACGTCGTCATCGCCGGGGCGATCCTGGCGGACGTCGGCAAGCTGCTGGAGTACGACAAGGTCGACGGCAAGGCGGTCGTCAGCGACTTCGGCCGCTACGTCCGGCATCCGTTCTCAGGCGTGGGCCTCGCGATGCAATGCGGCGTGCCGGAGAAGGTCTGCCATATCATCGCGGCGCATGCCGGCGAGGGCGACCTCTTCAAGCGGACGACGGAAGCCTTCATCGTTCACCACGCGGACTTCATGAGCTTCGAGCCGTTCAAGAACCTGTGACGCACGCCGCGGCGACGTCCGTTGAGGCGCCCGTTCGACGTCGCCGCCTCACCGCGTTCTGAGAGCCGCCGGCTTCGGCCGGCGGGTGGCGGCAAGACGATGGACGCGGCCTCTGGAGAAGACGAGCGTTCGGCCGTCGCGGGTGGTCAGAACAGCTTCTTGGAGTCCAGCAGGATGTTGATCGGGCCGTCGTTGGTAGCGGCGACGGCCATCATTTCTCGGAACCGGCCGGTCTGCACCTCGAGACCGAGTTGGACGAGTCGGTCGCGGAGCGCCTGGTACAACGCGTCGGCCTCGTGCGGCTTGGCGGCCTTCGTGAACTCGGGCCGTCGGCCCTTGCGGGCGTCCGCCATCAACGTGAAGGTGCTGATCAGGAGCACGGCCCCGCCGGCCTGTTGCACGTCCAGGTTCAGCTTGCCCTGCTCGTCGGTAAAGATGCGGAGATGGCGGATCTTGTCCGCCACGAAGTCGACGTCCGTCTGGTCGTCGCCCGCCGCCACGCCGGCGTAAACGAGCAGGCCCTTGGTGATCCGGCCGACGACTCTTCCTTCGATCGTGACCTCCGCTCGCGCGACGCGCTGGACGATGGCTCGCATGGCTGACCCTGCATCCCCCGCCTTGCACAATCCCGTCCGGCCTGAAGGCGCTGCTTCGTCAGATCAAGGGGCCCCGGCCCTTTGTCCGGTCAGCGCCGCGAACGCACGGCTCTGAAACAACCCCAGGCGGACGAACCAGACCGAGATTGGCTCCCCGTGATCTCGCCGAAGCGCTACGCAAGATCGGGCGGGGCGCGGACGGTTCCCGTGGACGACGCCTCCACGGCGTTGGCGGCCGCGACGATCTGCTCGGCTCGGCGGCGGACCAGTTCACGAAGATCGCCGGGCGCGAGAATCTCGACGTGCTCGCCGTAGCCCAATATCCACGACGATATCTCGCGCAGGCCGTCGACGCGTGCCTCGAAGACCAGCCGGCCGTCGGCGTCTCGCGACGTCATCTGGCTGGGATGCCAGCGGACCTCCTCCACGCTCGCCGCGACGGCCGAAGAGAACCGCAGCTTGACATAGTAGACTTTGCCTTCGGGGATCATCTGCCAGGCAGCGCCGAAGTAGTCGCTCTCCGAGAAATGGGGGTCCGGCTCGAAGCGGTCCTCCGTCACGTCCGCCCGGAGGATTCGGTCTACCTTGAACGTGCGCAGCTCGTGGTGGGACAGGCTCCAGGCGATCAGGTACCAGCCGCGCGACATGAAGACCAATCGTCGCGGCTCCAGCAGGACGTCGATCTCTCGTCCGTCGTACACGGAGTCGTACCGTACCTTCACGCGCACGTGGTCGGCGAGCGCGCGCTGGAGCATGTCGAACAGGTCGGCGGATGCGTCCGCGGGCGAGCTGGGCGGCCAGTAGAGCGAGATGCCGTCGAGCACGACGCCGCAATGCTCGATCAGCGACGCCGGGAGGCTGCTCTCGATCTTCAAGGCGGCGCTGAGCGCGTGACGATACTGCGGATGCACTTGCTTCGTCAGAAACCGCCGCGTCAGCAGGAGAAGCGCAAGGGCTTCGTCCAACTCCAAGTGGAGCGGCGGCAGCAGGAAGCCGTTCGTGGCGACGTATCTCGCGCTGTCGTGATCGAATCGATGGCCCCAGCCCGCCTGCTCCAGCACCTTCAGGTCGCGGAACAGCGTCCGACGCGAGATCGACAGGGTGGACGTCAGGTTGTCTGGATCGAAACGCCGCCCCGATCGCAGCAGGGTCATGAGCTGAACCAGGCGGGAGAGGCGTCGAATATTCATCGCAGCTCTCAATCAGACAGAAGGCGACAGCCGCCGCCGATGCGAATTCGTCCCGGGTCAGAACGCCAGGCCTGCATCGTTCGGTTCGTCCGCCCTAACCGTTCGGCGGCAGAAGGGGATGGGCGCCGCGCGGGAAACCGTGTTCGGCGGGGCGGAGGTCCGCGGTTCAGCGGACGGCTTCGATGATAACTCTTCCATAGGAGCGGAACAAGGTCGATAGGGCCGCCACGAGCAGAACCAAGCCCAGGACTAGGATCGCCCGACGATGCTCGCGTCGCCCCGCGAAGGAGTACATCGCGCCGAGGATCGCGAGCGACATGGGGCGGATCCATTCGGCCGGCAGGCGCTTTGACGGAAGCAGTTCGATCAGCACGCGCATCGGAAGCACCAACAGCGCGAGCATCCAGAGCGGCGTGGAGAAGCTTCGCCATCGAGTTGAATGGAGGCCCTCGGCTGCGAGGATCACCGCGACGCTGGCGGCGCTGAGCACGACGGTCTCGTACTGGATGATCCAGCCCCACGCCTGTCGGGCCCACGCCGGCGCGTGGACGTAGGCGAAGAGCAGCATCGCAACCAGGAAGCAGACCGACAGCGTTGCGTCAGCGATGGAGTCACGCCTTCGCGCTCTCATGGCGACGACCATCGCCAGGCCCAAGATCATTGCTGCGCTGAGGCTCCATCGAGCCGTCGAGCCGTCTTCAATCGGGGCGGCCACCAGTCGAGGCCACAGCGCCATGCGGAAGGCGATGAGCGCGGCCAGAGCGCTCAACAGGAATGCGGCTCTGCGGGCATGGGGGATCATCCGTCCCGTCGTGGTCCAGGGCTGTCCATCGAGCAGTTGCTGATCCCAGACGCCCGCGAGCCACGACCAGAGGGGGACCATGACCAGAAGTCCGCACAGCATCGCGCTGTCCAGGATTGGAATGCGTTGTACGTATTCGGTGGAGGCCGTCAATCCCGCAAGCCACGTGGCGATCATACTGGCGAAAACGACGACGGCCAACGTCACGAGCGCGATGCCGAGACCGGTCGTGTTGCCGCTCCATCGCCGATACGTGGCGAACAGGCAGGCGGCGCCCGTCGCCGCGCAGGCGATGCAGTTGATGAACATCGGTTGCCAAGCGGCGGAATCGGGCCGCACGAGTTGGTACACGCCGAGCAGCAGAATCGCGGTCGCGATCACCGCTTCGACTTGGATGTATCCGGGCCAGCGCGCGTAGGGCGTCAGAAGCGCGTCGAGCGCGTCAGGCCACGCCCGGCGCCGGCGTGCGCGGTGCCGGAGGTCTTGCCAGACGATGGCGGCGACCGACAGGACGCTCAGGCCCGTCTGGACGTGCAGCGGCCAACTCCACCACCGCGGCTGGAAGCGGGCGATGGCGGCGGTCGGCGCGGCGTGCGAACCGAGGCCGGCGGGGAGCGTCAGTCCGCTCCACCAGATCATGGTTGCCGCCAAGGCCAGCGCGATGGTCGGTTGCTCGGCTCGGGCCGACGCGCTCCGCCAGACGCAGACGGTCACGATCAACGCTGCGAAGACGCCCAAGCCGGCAACCGACCAT
>CAZERK010000054.1:0-7712 GCA_964514515.1 uncultured Planctomycetaceae bacterium | reverse complement strand
CAAGTACAGGATCAGGGCGACGGCTGCGACGCCCGACACGAGCGACCACGCGAAGAACGTGGCCGACGAACTGATCGCAGGCTCGACGGGTTCGTGGGTAGGCTGGCGGACGGCGATGCGGCCGAAGACTGCCCAGACCGCGCCAAGGCCGGCGGCGATGCCGGCGGCGAGGTATACGTTGCCCGCGGCCGGCCAACGGCAGTAGAAGACAGCCCAGGCGACGCCGAGGGTGGTCGCCCCGACGAACAAGGACGTTCCGAGCCCGGCCGGCATTCGTCGGTGCAGAAGTTGGCAGAGAATCCCCGCGGCGATCAGAACGGCACCAACTCCCTCCGCGCCGGCGAAGTCGGCGGTGGCGTTGAGGTTGACAGCCAGCGGCAATCGCGTCGTGAGGTCTGCGTCCAGCATCGCGGAGATAGTCTATCGTTCCCCGCCATCGGAATGAAGAAAGGTGGACGCACAGTCCCCACGAATGCCGCGATGCCGCATCTTGCCGGCGACGTCAGGGTGACCAACGCTGGAGGGGGGTCCCGGCGGATGCCGCGCGACGATCTCCGCCGTTATCAGGTCTTCGTCGCCGTCTTAGGATAGCCCAATCCGCCCAGCGCGTCGCGCATCTCGTCGAGGATCGTGGGATCGTCGATCGTCGCGGGCATGGTCCATGCCGTGCCGTCCGCGATTTTCTTGATCGTGCCGCGCAAGATTTTGCCGCTTCGCGTCTTGGGCAGCCGCTTGACTACCGCCGCCGTCTTGAACGCCGCCACGGGGCCGATCTTGTCGCGCACCATCTGGACGACTTCCTTGACGATTTCTTCCTCGGGACGGTTGACGCCGGCCTTCGGAACGATGAAGCCGACGGGAACCTCGCCCTTGAGCTCGTCCGCGACGCCGAGAACCGCGCACTCCGCCACGTCCGGGTGCGATGCGATGACCTCCTCCATGCCGCCCGTCGAAAGCCGGTGCCCGGCGACGTTGATGATGTCGTCGGTACGGCTCATGATGTAGACGTACCCGTCCGCGTCCTGGTATCCCGCGTCCGCCGTGACGTAGTAGCCGGGATACATGCTCAGGTAGGAATCGACGAAGCCTCGATCGTTGTTCCATAGCGTCGGCAGGCAGCCGGGCGGCAAGGGAAGCTTCACCACGATGCTGCCGATCTTGCCCGGCGCGACCGGCTGTCCGCCCTCGTCGAGGACCTGCACGTTGTAACCCGGAGCGGGTTTGGTCGGAGAACCCGGCTTGATCGGCAGCAGCCCCAGGCCGACGCAGTTCGCGGCGATGGCCCAACCGGTCTCCGTCTGCCACCAATGGTCGATGACCGGAACGCCGAGCATCCGCTGCGCCCAGAGCAGCGTGTCGGGATCGCACCGCTCGCCTGCCAGGAACAACGTGCGGAAGCCCTTGAGGTCGTATTTCTTGATGTACTCGCCGTTGGGGTCTTCTCGCTTGATGGCGCGGAAGGCGGTCGGCGCCGTGAACAGCACGTTGACCTTGTGCTGAGAGATGACCCGCCAGAACGCGCCGGGGTCCGGCGTGCCGACCGGCTTGCCTTCGTAGAGGACCGTCGTGCAGCCCTTGAGCAGGGGTCCGTACACGATGTACGAATGGCCGACGACCCAGCCGATGTCGGAGGCGGCCCAATAGACCTCGCCGGGCTTGACGTCATAGACCGCCTTCATGGTCCATTTGATGGCGACCGCGTGGCCTCCATTGTCGCGGACGACGCCCTTGGGGATGCCCGTCGTGCCCGACGTGTAGAGGATGTAGAGGGGATCGGTCGCCGCCACGGGAACGCAGTCGGCTGGGACGGCCTTGGCCGTGACCTCGTTCCAGTCCAAGTCTCGGCCGCCAACCATCTTCGCCTGGACCTGCGGCCGTTGAAAGATGATGCAGCGGGCCGGCTTGCTGGTGGCCAAGTTAATCGCGTCATCGAGGAGCGGCTTGTACTCGATGACCTTCTTGCCTTCGATGCCGCAAGAGGCCGAGACGATCAGCTTCGGCTTGGCGTCGTTGATGCGGGTCGCGAGTTCCTTCGGTGCGAATCCGCCGAAGACAACGCTGTGGATGGCCCCGATTCGGGCGCACGCCAGGATCGCAATCAGAGCCTCCGCGCCCATCGGCAGGTTGTTGATAACGCGGTCGCCCTTGCCCACGTCCTGTGCGGCGCGCGCGCCGGCGAATTGAGCGACCTCGTCGCGCAGTTGCCGATACGTATACTTCTTGACCGTCTGCGTGACGGGGCTGTCATAGATGATCGCGATCTGGTCGCCACGGCCGGCTTCGACGTGACAGTCCACCATGTTGTAGCAGGTGTTCAGCACGCCTCCGACGAACCATCGGTAGAACGGCTTGTTCGAGCCGTCCAGCACCTTGTCCCACCTGCGAATCCAATGGACGTCCTCGGCCGCTTCAGCCCAGAACGCATCGGGGTGCTCGATTGATTTCCGATGGATCGCATCGTAGGCGGCCGTGTTCATAGAGGCTCTCCTCCGCTGTCGGTCGGCTTGGGTCCCGTTTATTCACGTGGTCGCAGGCGGCGCAAGGGCGACGCCGAACCACGCTATTGTCGCCAAAGCGTGCCGTCTTGCAAGTTAACGGGGCAGGGCGGGGGGTCTTCCTCGAATGAAGCGGCCCGGAGCGCCAGGGGCTGGCCGCACGATTGTCGTGAGGCCGCTCGCCGGCGCACCGGGCCGCATCGTCTTTGTCGAAGTCGTCGCCCGCCGTCGGACGCGGCGTCCAGCGGCAGGGTCGGGCCGCCCGTGTTACTGCTCTGGGTAGAGCACCTTGCCCGTCGCCGCGTCCTCCACCTTGATGGCGTCGACCGGGCAACTGCTCGCGGCCTGGATGATGGTGTCCTTGTCGTCGGTCACCGGATTCTTCACGGTCGCCTTCTGTTCATCATCCATCTCAAACGTGCCGGGGGCGTCGTCGCAGCAAAGCCCATCACCGATGCACGTGTCTCGGTCTACCGTGATCTTCAATTTGTCAGCGTTACCCATCTGCATCTCTCCTGGCGTTGTCAATCGCGACCTTCTGTCATGCCCGCTCGTTGGGCACAATTCGGTCGACGGGATTATTGCTCCCCGCACGCGCCGTTTCCAGCGTTGAGCAAAGATAACAGGATGAGGGCAAATCGCAGCCGCGTCAAGCCCGCGCGTCGCGGAGTCGGCGCGCCTTGCGCGGCAATCCGCATGTTCGCAGCCAGGACTGTCCTGGTTTTGCCGCAAACGGAGCCGCGACCCCCTTCGCTACGCGCCAAGGGCAAGCCGTGAGGGAGCGGTGATCTCGCGACTGTGCAAGCTCTGGCGGCTGCAGAGGCACCGCTCTCCGTAGGTCGCGGCTCCGACATGGTGCAATCTGGCGAATCTGCCGCGAAACATGCGATCGCTTTGGTGTACCTCGGAGAGTTGCCCCGGGAGCGGCAGATCCGGCGTCGCCGCGCCGTGGGCCGTGTTGATCGCGACGGGGTTTGGTCCAGGCCGGGCGATAACCGGCGGATCAGGAGGGCCGTCGGGATCGGCCGAGTCGCGCGCGGCACAGTAGGCAGCCCAACGTTGCCGCCAGGGGCAGGAGGGACGTCGTGCCGCACGCGCCGGCCGCTCTGAGCAGGTCCCACACGGAGGGCGAGATCAACCCGTCAGGCATCACGACGGGGCCGAACCAACCCGCGCAGTCGTCGGCGAACCAGGGCATCTCGTCTTCCTCGAAGAAGTCGAGGCGACCGAGTTGGACCGGATCGTCGCGGTCGGCCAAGTCGACGGTCTGGAGGCTGATCTGCGACAGGGCAAAGATCCGGTCGCCAATCGCGCCGACGCGCTGCACGGCGCCGCGGTGTTCAAACCAACCGCGCTGCGTCAGAGCGGTGTCATCGAAGTCGACCAATTGCACGGCGTTGACGCAGGTCGGATACGAAGCTGCGCCGTCGAGTTGATCGTCCTCGCCGACGGCAGGTTCGCCTTCCAAATCATCCCCCGCCTCGGCAATCCAAGAGCCAAGATCAACGTGCTTGAACGGGATCACGATGAGACCGAGTTCGTCCACGACCTTGAATGCCTTTTCGTCGTAGACGGCCTCGGAGTCCGCAAACGTCCCCGGAGGACCGAGGATCACGCGACCCAACTCTGCGGGGTTTGCCGGGTCCGCCACGTCGTAGTAGGCCACGGCGGGTCTGCGGCCGTCGGTATCATCGATGCCCACGGCGATGAGCCGATCCCCGCGCGGCTCGATGTGCGTCGAGAAGCCCGGAACCTCGAGCGTGCCGACGCCCGCCGGGTGGGCGGGGTCTTGGAGGTCCAGGACGAAGAGCGGGTCCACTTGCTCGAACGTCACCACGTATCCACGGGGCCCGTCAAACCGGACGGCTCGCAGGGACTCCCCTTGGATAATGTCCGCCTGCCCCATCGCGATGACGTGATCGAGGTCCGTCAGGTCATACGTGAACAGCCGGACCTCCTGAAAGCCGAAGCCCCAGGACTCCGTTGCGATTCGGAGGGCGCCCGCGTAGTCATCCATGTAGAAGCGGTTGCCGATACGGCCTGGCACGTCGAACGTCCCGCGAATCGCGATGGCGCCGGCAGGATCGGAGATATCTGCGACCTGCACGCGCGTCATCGCCTGGGCCGCCTCGAAATCGTAAACGTGGCTCGCGGCGAAGAGCGTGGTCTGCGAGACGTGAACGGCCAGCGAGTCGCCGCTGAACGTCTTGCGATCGACCGGCACGATGTTGTCCGCGTCCGCGATGTTCACCGATGCGACGAAACCCTCGTCGAAGTCCTCTTCCTCGCCAGAGCCGGCCGGGAGGGCGTCCCAGGGGATGAGGTTGCTGCCGACGACATAGATGATGTCGCCGACGCGACGGCTGTCGTTGGCGAATCCCGCCAGGTTCAGCTTTCCGTCGAGCACGGGGGTGGACGGATCGGTGACGTCGACGATGGCCAATTGGCTGCCTTCGAACTCCGGCGACGGCAGGCGTACGTCCGCCGATCCTGGTGCCGAGTTCGCCGCGACGACCGGCGCGTCGGCGACGCCTTCCAGTACGCCCCAGCCCCAGTTGTTGAAGCTGCTCAGTAGCACGACGACGCGCGTGTTCGACACGTACATCTCGACGCCGCATCCGCGGAGATCGAGCCGTCCGAGCAGCGACAGAGCTGCCGGATCGGTCACGTCGACCAGCAACAGCCCCTTGAACCGGTTGAGCGCGTAGAGCGTGCTGCCCACGATCTTCACGATGTCGCCCTCATCGATCTCGCCTGACAGGTCCAAGGCGGCCGCGGCGCCGCGCGACTCATCATACAGAACCGTCGGCGACCCGGAGGCTGCGGGCACGCCGCCGGCTGCGGCGTTCTCCCCAGACAAACCTACGGAGGTCGGCAGGGCGACTGTGTCGCAACCCGTCAGCACGAGCATCAGCATCACGACGAGGCAGGCTGTCCCGCCCAGCAGGAGCCGTCGGACGGGATCGAGGTTTCTGGCAAGCCGGTCGAGGCGCTGGGTCTGCACGTTGCTTGTCACAATCGGGGAATCCTTCGCGATCATGGTGGGGTGCTCCTCCGCGAGGCGGCTCCCGTCGATACGTGCGAGGAGGGATCGGCCGCGTCGGCCGCGTACCTTGGGGGACTCGATGGGAATCATATGACCACCCTGGTCTTCATATCAAGACCCGTGATGCGGTTGATCAGGTGTTCTTGGACGTGCAGGCCTGAAATTGGTACCATAAGGGGGACCACAGGAGGCGCCGGTGGCGGGCTGGCGGCTACCCGGGGAACATCTCCTGAAAGGAAGAAGATGACCATGAACGTGCTCAGAAATACCCTAATAAGCTTGGTCGTCAGTTTTGGGATGTTGCACGCCATCGGCGTTGCCGCCATCGCGGACCCAGGGCGTTCAGAACCGGTTTCTTCACCGAACGCGACGCCGGCTCCTGCGGCTCAGGAGGTGCTTAGCGTCGCGATTCCCTTCGGCGATTACGAGATCATTCAGACGCGGGCAGATCAGGAACTGCGTGTCGCCGGGTACGGCTCGCTGCTCGTGCCGGGCAAGCCCAAGCTTCCATCGAAGATCTTCTCAATCGCAATCCCGCCGGGGGCGAAACTCGTCGATGTGACGTACGAGTCCGCCGAGAGCACGGCGCTTCCGGGAAGCTACCAGATTGCTCCCGCACCGCTACCGCGCGTCATCTGCGACGAGAATCCCGATCTTTACGCCGAGGCGCAGGCCGAGTACGAAGCGAACTTCGATTCGGTCTACGGCAGCGATGATCCGTATCCTGCCGCCGTCATTGAGGTCATGCGCACGGCGGGCTACCGCAAGTACAACTTGGTCGACGTGCGGGTCACGCCGTTCACGTATGCCCCCCAGTCCGGTCGCTTGACCTATCACGCCCGAATCACGGTCAACGTGACGTACCGGCTGGCAGCCGAGCGAGCCGCGGTCCAGCTCGACGATCTGCCCCGATGCGAACGGATTGCCCGAAACATGATCTTGAACCACGGCCAGGCCCAGGATTGGTACGAGCGGCCTCGAAGCGAGGGCAGGGGGCTCCACGATTTCGTCATCATCACGCTCGATACGCTGACGTCAGCGGTGACCCCCCGGTTGACTGGGAGACGTCCAAGGGCAGAACGGTGGAAGTCGTCACGACGACGTGGATCAACGCGAACTACAGCGGGTACGACCTCGCCGAGAGAATCCGCAACTTCCTCCGGGCCAAGTATCCCGTCGAGGAATGGGGCATTGAAGACGTGCTCCTGGTCGGCCATTACGACAACGTGCCCATGCGGCGGACGGAGCAGGACCTGGGCTACGGCAAGCCGGAGACGGACTTCTATTATGCGGAGCTGTCGCTGCCGGACAACCAATCTTGGGATGCGGACGGCGATCACAAGTGGGGGGAAGACACGGACCCCATCGACTTCTACTCGGAAGTGAACGTCGGTCGGATTCCCTGGAGCACGGCTTCAACCGTACAGCACATCTGCGACAAGTCCGCCGCCTATGAGCAGAACGAGAACCTGGCTTTCAAGAAGAACATCCTGCTGCTCGGGGCATTCTTCTGGGATAACGACCCGAATCCGAGGACGGACAACGCCGTGTTGATGGAGGCCAAGGTCGACCAGCCCTGGATGGCGGATTGGACGATGACGCGGATGTACGAACAGGGCTACTCCACGTACGACATGGACTACAACCTGACCTTCGCCAATGTCCAGGCAGTTTGGTCGATTCGCGTTCGGCAACTGGGCCGGCCATGGTTCGCCCACATCGGCTCACATCTATCACGGGTCAGGAGACGCCTTCGTCTCGACGAGTACATGCCCATATCTCAACGACGCCTACCCGGCCATCATCTTCGCCGACGCGTGCAGCAATTCGGATACCGACAATCTGAACCTTGGGCAGGCGATGCTTCAGCAGGGCGGCGTCGGGTTCGTCGGCGCGACCAAGGTGGCTCTGGGATGTCCCGGCTGGGCTCAACCGCTTGATGGTTCCAGCCAGTCGATTGATTACTACTTCACGACCTACGTGACGTCCGGCGAGTACACGCAGGGACAGGCGCATCAGCAGGCCCTCCGCGACATGTACGTGAACGGCCTCTGGGGCTACAACAAGTACGAGACCTTCGAATGGGGCGCTTTGTGGGGCAATCCGAACCTGTCGATGGGGACGATGCCGGCGCTGAGACTCTCGTTGCCGGACGGCGCGCCCGAGTACAT
>CAZERK010000053.1:0-12577 GCA_964514515.1 uncultured Planctomycetaceae bacterium | reverse complement strand
GGAGCCTTGACGCCGATTTCCAGGGAGGACTCGGCAGAACCGTGACGGGCGCCCGTCGAGGGCGCCTGCTGCGGGATTGGGGGGACGGCCGATCGCGTCCAGCAGGACACCGCAAGATTCTCCCGCCCGCCCGAGTCGTCGAAGCGGTCTTGCGGCTGCGGTGTCCCGTTGCGAGACGCAGCAAGAACCGCGGGCCCACGCCGTTCTGTCCGATAACCGGCTTGCAACCGCAATAACAGGATTGAGAATCTCAATACCGTTCGGTACGAGCTTGTCGATAGACAGCCTCGCGCGGGGGAACGCCGACGGATCGCCTTGCGAAGCTCGAAATCGTTTGCCGATTTCTGCGTATACGTTTCGTTGCAGAGGCCCTTGATACGGTTGATACAGCAGCTTCGAGGCACGGACTGAATGCAGCGACCTTCCGACTCGTCTCCGATTCCCCTGTCACCATCCAGCTCTTCTGGGCGGATCGTCTCCTCAGGTGGCTCGGACCCGTCGAAGCCGGCGGGGCCGAGCGGTGCTGGCGCACCGGCCGGAGCGTTCCCACGGTCCTCCAAGACAGTCGGATCCCCGGCCGGGGCCGCAAGCCAGTCTGCCGCTGCACCGGTGCGGCTTTCCCCGCAAGAACGTTCTCCCACGGAATTGCAGCAGTCGTCGGGCGTCCACAGGAAGACGTCCGTCGTGGCCTTCGAGTCTAGCGGGAGTCGTGCCGGGTCCCCGTCCGCCTGCGCGGCGGGCCTTGTTCTCGTTCTGCTCGGAGCGGTCATCGCAGGGCTTGCCGCTCCGACGTGGGCCGGTTGGCTGGCTCGATTGGGTGAGCCGTGGGCCGGCGAGTCGTCCCGTTGGGTCAGCGCCGGACTACTGATTATCGCCGGCGCGTCTTTCCTGCGATGCCGGCCGATCTTCTTCCTCCTGACCTCCGCCTCGATCATGCTGACGGCCTATTGCGCGGACCAGCTCCTGGGCGCGTCCGTTTCCCGAGCCGTCGACGGCTGCTTGGGCGACGGGATGGCCGGACGCATGCTGCCTGCCTCGGCGATGGGATTCGGCTATCTGGTCCACCTCGCGCCGCGAGCCGGCGCATTCAGCACCCGCGGCCTGTTCGGCTTGCTCGTCGTCGCGCTGGCCGGCCTGGGGATGGTCCACGGCTGGTACTACGACGGATTGGAATGGGTGGCGCCGAAGCTGGGCGGCAGCGCCGAGCGTCTTGCCGCAGAATGGAACAGCGAATGCGCCTGGGCGGTCGCGTTGATCTTTGTGGCCATCGGCGTCGCTTCCTCCCGCACAAGTTCGATTCACGTCCTCATCGCCATCATGCTCGGGGCGCTCGCGTACGATTGCGTCCAGACGGGGTCCGTCCACATCGAGGTGTTCCCGGAGCTAGGCAAGAGCCTGCCCACCGAGAGCCTCCGCAACGTGGCGCTATGGCGATGGATCGCCGCCGGCGAGTTGGTTCTCTTCGGCATGGTTCTGCTGCACCAGGCGCTCGGCATGGGCGCGATCAGCGTTGCATTCGCCGTCGCCTGGATGGCCGTCGGCATGAGCGTCTATCGCTCCGTCGGCACGATGACCGCTTGCCGCATCTTGAACAGCGCGCTGGCGGCTCGCGTAGAAGCGGCCGGCGTCGCTCCCCGGGCGATGGACCCGTTAGCCAACATGGGCTTGCCCGTGACGACAACGTTGACGGGGCCGCTCCGTGCCGATCGTACAGGGGCGGCTTCTTCAACAGACGGGTCCATGCCAACGAACCCGCGGACCGCGCCTGCGGGGCCGGTTCCCGCCGGAACAGCCGGTTCGCCTCCGTCGGGAGTGTCGGAGAACCATGCGAACACCCAACAGCAAACGACACCCGCCAGCGGTCAAACGGCCGCCGAGCAGTCCTTCGCCGAGTTGATCCGTTCCGGCGATCCCCGCGAGGCGGTCGGCCTGTTCCTGCCGTTTGCATGGATGACGATCACCGCAGGCCTGGCAGGACTTCTCACCGTTGTCGGCCTGCGCATGTTGAGCTCGAGTTCGGCCGGCCGAACGTGGCTACTGATCGGGCTCTGGTTCGTTCTGGGGCTCGGATGCGCCTGGCTGTGGACGGTCTGGCCGCGCAATCCCGATCAGTCATGGTTGCAATGGCTGGCTGGTTTCCTGTTCTCGCGATACCACGGTCATCTCATCTGGTTGACCTTCCTGGCGTCCGTCGCCGTGGTCGGCATCTGGGCAGTGCGCGGCAGCGGCAGCGACGAAAGCTGGATTTTCTCGGGCATCTACGCCGCCTTCGTCGGTACGGCGTTGACCCTCGTCGCAACGGCGGTCTTGATCCAGTACGGCGGATTCCCCCGCTTGCCCGTCTGGACCTACATCGTGATCGCCGCCGGTCAGAGCGCCCTCGCCTGGATCCTCATGATGCACCTCACCCTTCGGGGCCGCATCTGCGGTTGAGGACGCGGCCGTCGGGCCATCCGGGTGGGAAAGGCTGCCCCTGAACGCGCACCCCTGCCGATAAACCTGGGGAGACTGCAAACCTCGGCGCTTGGGGTCTGTCCCCAGGCTGTGCAGGCGCTGGGGGCTGCCCTCACGTTGTGCGCAAGGAGTCCGCCCATGCTTCGTGAGCGTTCGATTGGTGCGGTTCTGATACGGCGCTTCTGCATGGCAGCCTGCGTCGCGCTGACTGCCTGTATCGCGATGAGCGTCGCGGGATGCGGCGAGAAGGACCACCTCCGGCTCAACGCGCCGCCCCAAGGCGATGCCGCGAAGCATCCGGTCATCCACGAGTACTTCTGCTACCACAATGACCAGGGCATGATGGCGGACATGTCCATCGCCGACGTGCATTTCATCCCGCACTCTGCAGACCTGTCGGGCACGGGCCAGGCTCGGCTCGAACGCTACGCCGAGCTGCTGGCCAGCTCCGGCGGCACGATCTGCTACGACACCGCGGTGCAAGATGAGAAACTGGTCGAGGCTCGCCTCGCGACCGCGAGGGCGTTTCTGGCCCGAACGATGCCCAGCGTCGCGAGCATCCAAGTCGAGCTCGGGCTTCCGGGCGGCCGCGGGATGGCGGCCAACGAGGCGATCGCGGGCCAAGCCGTCGCCAAGCAGCCGGAGCCACGGCAGACCGCGTACAAACTGAGCGACAGCGACTCCTCGGGAGACTGATCCATGCCTCGGGCGTGTCGTCTATTGCCGGTGTTGCCGAGCGTCGTCCTGGTCCTGCTGGTCGGCTGCTCTTCCTTGGATCTGTCGCCCAAACCGACCATTGCGAAGCCGGAGACCCCGGCTCCAGACGACGTATCTCCGTCCCCGTCGCCGCGGATCAGCCCGAAGACCCATCTTGCGGCAGGTCAGATGCTCGAGCAGCAGGGGGATTTGCAGGGTGCCATCCCGCAGTACGAGAAGGCCGTCGCTGCAGATCCACGATTCACGCCGGCCTACAACCGACTCGGCATCATCTACCAGCGATTGGGTCGCTTTGAAGATGCCGATCGCATCTTGATCCAAGGGCTCAAAGCTGATCCCGGCTCGGCCACGCTTGCGAACAATCTGGGCTACAGCTTACTCCAACAAGGCCGCCTGCCTGAGGCCGAGAAGGCCTTCCGCCAAGCGCTGATGATCTCCCCGCAGTTCAAGCGGGCGCGGATGAACCTCGGAATCGTGTTGGCCAAGACGGATCGGATCGAGGCCAGCCTGACGGAGTTCAGTCAAGTCGTGTCCGCCGACCAGGCGCAGTTCAACGTCGGTCTGATCTGTCTGGAACAAGGACGCCTCGCTGACGCGGAGAAGGCGTTCCAGACGGCTCTGGAAATCAACGATCAATGCCCAGGCGCGGATGCGTACCTCCAGCGAGTAA
Source organism: uncultured Planctomycetaceae bacterium (assembly GCA_964514515.1). Taxonomy (GTDB): domain Bacteria; phylum Planctomycetota; class Phycisphaerae; order UBA1845; family UTPLA1; genus CAZERK01. Next base: position 8,736 of record CAZERK010000053.1, on the reverse strand, counting down.
GATTCCTGGCGGCCCGAGGCGGCAAGAGAGGCAGGGAGCCGGTGGAGAAGCCCGTGGCTGCGGAACCGCCGCTGGCCGGAAACGTCAGCGACCAGGGCAGCGACACGCTTCCCTGAGCAAACCGGCCGCGCCAGTTTCACAGACAGAGGTCCGCGCTACGGACTTCAGAGCCGGGTTCCGCAGACTTCGGAGCCGGGTTCTGTGAACCCGGTGGATCGCCGGCCTTGCAGACGACGGTTCGTATCCAACGGTTCGTTGGCCGACTGCCTGAACCGCGGCGTCGCGCCCGAATCCGAGGCTGGACGTTGAGGGTCGTCGGCTGCACCATCCTCAGGAGTCGCGGCATAGCGCTAAGAAACTCCGGACTTCAGTCCGAGCAGTCTTGCCGAGCGGGTGGTTCTGAGACGGCGCCTTGGTCTTGGGGTGTCACGACGTGGGCACGAAGTCTGCTGACATGCGACTCTTCTGGCAGGACCTGCGCCGGCACGCGGCCGGACTGAAAGAAATCGGCGTCTTCCTCCTGACGCCAGGCTCGGCGCGCGGAGTTTTGCGCTTGCTGGGTGTGTTGATGGTCGCGTTGGCGTTCCTCAGTACGGGACGCGACCGGACGCCTCCCAGCGCCCTCTGCTCCAACAGCGACGATCCTGAACTGGCGGCCGCGGCCCTGGAGCAATCCGTCGACCGGCCCGCCCAATACGCCTGGCTTTCGTCCAAGAGCCGCAAAGCCTACGAACCGCGGGCCAGCCGCCTGCCCCCCCCGCCAGGATTCCAGCGGGTCAACGTGGCCGTCGGGAGCTTCGCCGATTGGCTGCGGCATCTGCCCGTCGAGCCAGCCGGAACGCCGGTCACGGACGGGCGACGCAAGCTCTGCCTTCCTGCGGACCATCCAAGCGTGGCCGCCGTGATCGGCCTGCAACCGCACGATCTTCGCTCGCTGACGTCAGCCAACATCCTGATCCGGCTTCGGGCGGAGTATCTCTGGTCGGCAGGGCTGGCTGAGGGCGTCGCCTTTCATTTCACGAGCGGGCACGAGAGCACCTGGCAGAATTGGAAGAGCGGCGAGCGACCGGTCGTCAAGGGCCGCGAGGTGCAATTCGCCAAGTCCGCCCAAGCCGACGACAGTCGAGCCAGCTACTGCGGCTACCTGGAGACGCTGTTCTGCTATGCCTCGACGTACAGCCTTCTCGACGAGACGCGCGCGGCGGACGACCACGCGTTGGAAATCGGCGACGTATTCTTACGGCCCGGCCGACCCGGCCACGCGCTGATGGTCCTGGACGCGGCTACGCACGACGGCCAAGAGGTGCGCGTCCTGCTCGGTCAAGGCGGCACGCCGCCGCGAACGTTCCACGTAATCCGCGGCCCGGACGGCAGCCCTTGGTTCACTCTCGCCGGTGACCAGCCGATTGACCTCGGCGAACTCGGCACGTTCAGCATGAGGCAGTTGCGGCATTGGGCGCGCTAGCCGGACGCTGCAGACTCATATCAGACGAGGGTCTTGCCCCGCGCGATGCCAACGGAGGCGAGATAGCAGACGTTCCAATTGGAGCCTTGCAGCATCCTCCAGCCGGCGCATCTTCTGACGGCGCGCCGCTGGCAGCGATGCGACGACGGCGGGCTCAGTCCGTCTGTCTGACGAACGTGGCGACGAAGCCGAGACGGCTGACCAACTCGCACGGGACCTCAACGGCGATCCGCTCGACGATGGGGTCAACCTGGCCGTGATCGGGAACGCCAATCCGAATCTTGAGCAGGTCCGTGCGCGTAAAGCGGCGTCGGATTTCATCGATGACCGCGTCCGTCAAGCCGGCCCTGCCGATGATGATCGCCGCCTTCAGCGTGCGCGCTCGGGCTCGCAGTTGTTGCTTGTCCTGACTGCCTGAAGACACGGCGACCTTCTTCTTTGCCTCCTGATCTCTTCTGCCGGTTCCTGCCTGGAATCGCCGATTCGCCGTGCTCTGAGGACCGCCGGCCTCGGCCAGCGAGTAGCTGCAAGGCGAGCGTCGAGGCCCTCCGCGAGGCCAGCCGTTTGGAGGGCGATGGGGGAACAAGCCTCGCTGGACGGCGCTTCGCGCATCGCCGGCCGCCCTCGGCACGGAGCTAAGTCCCTTTCACTTCGGCCGCTATCGCACGACTTCCAGCCGCCGGGCCTGGTCGTCTACGGAAAGGAACAACGCCTCCTCGGCAGGCGTCAACCGACAATCTCGACGCGCAACGACCTTGCGAGCCACGGCCAGCGCACGGGCCGGGTCGTTCAGTTCGGCGTCCTCGTAACCCAACCAACTGAAGCTGGGCACGAACCGCGGCGCCCGTTGGCGGACCACGTTGCACGCAAAGCCGATGACGCAGCCCGTCGGCAGGGCGACGTTGATGCCGGTCTTGCTATGGTCGCCGATGACGGCTCCGACGAACGTCACGCCGCTGTCGATCAACGTCCCGTTGACCGGCACCTTGACCGTGCCGTACGTGTTCTTGAGGTCGCTCGTCACCGTATCCGCGCCGAGGTTGACCCAGGCGCCGACGTAACTGTGGCCGAGGAAGCCGTCGTGCTGCTTGTTGGCGAAGCCGTGGAAGATGCTGTCCTCGATCTCCCCGCCGATCTTGCACCTCGGGCCGATGCTGCTGCCGCGCCGCAGGCTGGCGCCCGCCTGGACGACGCAGCCCTTGCCGACGTAGCAGGGACCCTGGAGGACGGCGTTCGGGTAGACGGTGACCTCATCTCCCAGGAAGATCGGGCCGTCCTCGGCGTCGAGCACGGCGCCCGGCTTGACGCGGCTGCCGGCGCCGAGATGGACGGCGGCTTCGTTGACCAGATGGGCGCCGGGGTCTACGCGGCCGAGCCGTTCGAACCGCCAGTTGGAGGCCCGGCGGACCATCTCCGCCTCGTTCTCCAACACGAGATGCCACGGATGCGTCACCAGCATGGCGGCGTCCTGCGGGATGTGCGCCGCGGGGAGGTCGCCGAGCAGGTCGCGGAGCTTGGCGGAATCGAGCAGGACCTGCGGCGTCAGTCTGTACGCCGTCTGGACGGGCAGTCTGGCTGCCATGAGCGTGTCACCGCTCCAGGCGGCGGCGCCGTCGGGCAGGTCAGGAAGCCGTCGCAGGAGCAGACGCCCGTTCACCCAAAGCTGGAGATCGGACGCAGCCGGCTGATTGACGCGGCGCGTCTGCCGCTCCTTCATCACCTCAGCCAGGTCGGGCCGGACGAAGACGGACTCGGCCGTCCGGCCTGCCGCCGCCTCGATCTTCTCGATGAGCGTTTCGCATCCGCAGCGCAGGTCGAACGCGGCCCGCCAATACGTGAGCGGCAACAGGTTTCTGTAACCGGCGTCCTCGAACACGACGAGTTGCATGGCGGTGACTCCTGAACCCCTCGACGGCGGTGAAGCAGGACGCGTGCCGGAGGCGCTGGCTCTTATTGTCGGCAAGACGCCCGCGTCCGCAAGTTGTCGGCGACCGCTGGAAGTCTGGATGTTCAACGTGCCGAGATCGATTGCGGTGATCGCCAGGCCGAATTTCGCAGACGACAGAGCCGGGTTCTGTGAGCCCGGTGCGCCGTTGGCGGATCAGGTTCCCGGAACGCCGTCCAGACCGAGAAACCCGTCGCGTTACGCACGGCCTTGAGGTTGTTCCCATCGGTTCGTCGAAGTACGATCCGCCGGCGCACGACACGGAGGAACGAGCATGCTGACCTGCCAATCGCTTCGATATTGCTTCGGCCTGACGACGATCGTCCTGTTGCACGCGGCCTGCACGCCTTCGCAGCCGGCGCAACGATGCGCCGGCTGGATCGACGTGTACGAAGGCGAGCCCATCGCCTACGAGGACGTGATCGACGACCTTAAGGACGCGCGCGTGATCTACCTCGGCGAGCGCCATACGCTGGAGCGCCACCACGTGCTTCAGGAGCGGATCGTCCGGGACCTCGCGGCGCGAGGCGCGCCGCTCGTGCTGGGGATGGAGATGATGGAGGCGGCCTATCAGCCCGCGCTGGACGAGTACTCGCAGGGCGGCATCACGTTCGAGCAGCTTGCCGAGAAGACGGACTGGGCCAGGCAATGGTCGAACTACGAACAATATCGGGGCGTCATCGAGGCGGCCAAGCAGACGGGCGCGCCCCTCGTCGCCTTGAACGCCAAGGCCCAGACGGTTCGGGCGGTCGCCATGAAGGGCATCGACGGCCTCGACGAAGCCGAGCGTCGGGAGCTTCCCGCGGAGATCAACCTCGACGATCCGATGTATGAGCAGGAGATGAACCGCGTGATGAGGGTGCATGCCTCGAAGATGGCCGAGCATATGCGGCGGATGTTCGAGGCCCAGGTCTGTCGCGATGAGACGATGGCCGACCGGCTGTGCGCGTTTCTCGCGAGCCCGCGGGGCCGGGGCCGAACCGCCGTCGTTCTGTGCGGGGCCGGTCACGTGTCGCAGGGGATGGGCATTCCGTCGCGCGTCCGCCGCCGGATGCTGGACGTACGCGACCGGATCATCGTCATGTCTGAGAGCGGCGACGTGGAGCTGTCGCCGAAGATGCAGGCGATGGTGCGGGAGATTGTGACGACGCACGAGGATCTGCGGCACCTGGACAAGCCCATCGCCGACTACCTGCACGTGACGAGCCTGAAGCCGTAGCGTGCAGAAAAGGGGGGCGCAGAGAGAGGGATCAGCGGAAGAAGGGGAAGGCAGAACAAGGATCGGGAGTCGTTTCGCGAAGACGCACGTGCTCAGAAGCTGTTTCACAACTGCCTGTTTGCGGCGCCGCCCGGGCTGAAATCCGGGGCTCCCTGACGCTATGAAAAAGCGTTTTGGCGTGCAGCGTCGGCCCTCCGTGCCGAACGCCAAGCACCTGCGCGGAAACGACTCCAGGCCTGTTATGCCGAAAAGCCCGCGCGATTGGGAGCAGGGCCACGTACGAGTCCACAATGCGCTGAATTCTTCGTTTTCCATGTCGGTCGCCACGAAGCGCCGGGAACGCTACGGGCTTCCAATAAATCATCCTGACACCTTTTTCTGGACTATTGCAGCGAGATGGGGTCCACGTCGACGACGAGGCGCTTGACCCGGGCTTTGAGCAGGCCCTCCGACTTGAAGAGATCGAACGCCGTCAGAAGAGCCGTCGCGGTCGGGAAGAACAGTTGCAGATCGTGTCGGTACTTGTCGCGAAGGCGAGTCAAGGGCGCTGGGTGCGGGCCGAAAAGCTCGTGCGGGATGCCTCGGCGCTCCATCGCCTCGCGCAGGTTCTCGGCAAGGCGCTCGCCCGCCTTGTTCAGTTGGCTCATCGAGCCGTCGGCCAGCACGATGCGGACCATCCGGGTGAACGGCGGGAGCTTCGCACGGCGTCGCCGTGCCAACTCGGCGTCGGCGAACCCCTCGTAATCGCCTCGGACCGCATGCTGGATCGGCGCGGTGTCGATGGCGAACGTCTGGACGACAACGACGCCCTGGCCTTGGGTGCTGGGTCCGCGGCCGCTACGACCCGCGACCTGAAGCACGAGTTGAAAGGTCCGCTCTTCGGAGCGGAAATCGTCGAGCGACAGGGCGGTATCAGCGCTGACGACGCCGACGAAGGAGACGAAGGGAAAGTCCAGTCCCTTGGCGATCATCTGCGTGCCGACCAGCACGTCGAACGCCTGTCGCTCGAATGCGCCGAGCACCTCGGAATAGTCCTCGACGCGCAGCATGACGTCGGAATCGACCCGCCGAATGCGAGCGGTGGGGAACTTCTCGCGAAGCTCCTGTTCGACGCGCTGCACGCCAATGCCGAACTTGACCAGCTTGCCGCCGCATCCCAGCATCTGACAGTGCGTCGGCACGACGAGCTTGGCGTGGCAATAGTGACAATGCGCCAGCTCCGTCGTGGCGTGGAAGACCATGTGCACGCTGCAATGCGGGCAGGTGACGGCCGTCTTGCACCGCGGACAATGCAGGAAGCTGGCGTAGCCGCGGCGATTGAGCAGCAGCACGGCCTGCTCGCCGCGGCCCAGGGCCTCGCCCAGTCGGGTCTCCATCTCTTGCGAAAGCAGGTGTATCCCGGACCGGTTTCGGTGCTCGTCGCGCATGTCGACGAGGTGCATCGTCGGCATGGGCAGGTCGCGGACGCGATGCGGCAGGCGGATCAGGTGATAATGCGGCCGCTGTTTGAGGTTCCGCCAGGTCTCGATGGACGGCGTCGCCGAGCCGAGCACGACGGGGATGCCCTCCAGGTGCGCGCGCGTGATGGCCACGTCGCGCGTATGGTAGTAGGGCGAGGAGAGGCTCTTGTAGCTACCCTCCGCCTCCTCATCGACGACGATCAGGCCGAGGTTCGGGCACGGCGCGAACACGGCGCTGCGGGTGCCGATGACCACGGGCAGATCGCCCGAGGCGATGGCCGCCCAGAACCGGGACCGTTCGGCGTCGCTCAGGCCGCTGTGCAGCGTGGCCATGCGGTCGAAGCGCGCCTGGAGCCGGCGCACCGTCTGCGTCGTCAGGGCGATTTCCGGCACGAGAATGATCGCCTGTCGGCCGAGCGCGAGGGTCTGACGAACGGCGGCGACGTAGCATTCCGTCTTGCCGCTGCCGGTCACGCCGAACAGGACCTGGACGGAGAATCGTCCGGCGAGGACCTCCGCGGAGAGCTGTTTGATGGCTGCGTGCTGGTCTTCGTTCGGCTGGAAGTCCGGCTCGTGGCGTTCGATCGGCTCCAGCCTGGGCAGCGTCGGTTCGAGACGGGTCTCGATCGCGACGAGGCCCCTCTTCGCCAACGAGCCGATGACGGCGAGACCGCAGCCTGCCTGGGACGCGCAGTCGTCCAGTCGCACGGGGCCCTCGGCGTTTTGCAGGATTGTCAGAACACGGTCCTGCTTGGCGGACAGTCTCTTCGGCGGTTTGGTGGTCGGCGCGCACGCCTGCGGCGTTGCGGCTAAACGTTGGTTGGCGTCGGTCGCCGGCGGCGATTGAGCTGGACGCAGCGAGACGTAGCGCACCTTCTTCCAACCGGCTTGGCGCTTCGCGCCGGCGGGGACCATCAGGTGCAGCGTGCGGCCCAGCGGAGCGAAATAGTAGCGGGCAATCCAACGGCCCAGCTCCAGCAGCTTCTCGCCGAGCATCGGCCGATCGTCGACGACGCTCAGGACAGGTTTGAGCGTCGTGTCCCAAGGGCCGTCGCTGACGCCGACGCAGAAGCCCATCGTCGGCCGGTCGCCCCGGCCCATCGGCACCTCGACGCGCACGCCAGGGACGACGGCCTTGCGGAGCGGCTCCGGCACGATGTAGCTGTAGAGCCGATCGATCGGTTGGATTGGTGCGACGGTTGCGATGCGGGCCGTCTGGAGTTCCGTCCCGCCGATCAGATCAGGCGTAGCGCGATCCGTCTTGCGCGAAGGCATGGGCGCGCATTATACGCGGTGTCGCGGTCTCGCGCGGGCGAGACGTGCCCTGTTGCGGCGGCGGCGCCTATGCGTTAAGAGACGGCTGAACGCCCACGGCCAATCGCCGATCCAAGCCCGGCTTCTCCCTCCTGAGATCCCCGAGGCTCGGCCCCGGGGCCTTCTTCGGCGCGGATGCAACGCCGCGTCTCGGCCTGCGAGACGACATGATCGAAGTCGATCGTATGACCAAGGTCTTTCCCTCGCCGGACGGCGGCGAAAAGCGGGCCGTCGACGGTTTGAGTTTCCGCGTCCAGGCGGGCGAAATCTACGGTCTGCTCGGTCCCAACGGGGCCGGCAAGACGACGGCCTTGCGGATGATCAGCGGCCTGTTGACGCCGACCGCCGGGACCGCCCGCCTCAACGGCTTCGACGCTTCCGCCCAACGCGAGAAGGCCAAACGCTGCATCGGCTACTTGACGGCCAGCACGGGGCTCTATCAACGCCTGTCGCCCCGCGAGATTCTCCGCTACTTCGGCGAGCTGATGGGCATGGACGCGCCGGCCATCCGACGGCGCACCAGCGAACTCGTCGGTTGGCTGGACATGGCGGACTTCGCCGAGCTGCGTTGCGGAGGGCTGTCGACGGGACAGAAGCAGCGAACCAACATCGCCCGGGCGCTGATGGGCGACCCGCCTATCCTGATCATGGATGAGCCGACGCTCGGTCTGGACGTGCTGACCAATCGTGTCGTCCTGGACTTCATCCGCGCGGAGGGCGCACGCGGCAAGGCCGTGATCCTCTCGACGCATTATCTCGACGAGGCTGAAACGTTGTGCACGCGATTCGGCCTGCTTCACGAAGGCCGGCTCGTGGGCGAAGGCGATCTGGCGTCGCTCCAGGCGCGGACCGGCCGGCAGCGCCTCAGCGACGTCTTCCTGAGCCTTTGCGGGCAATCGGCGCACGTGCTGGCGTCGCCGGGACAGGCCGGCCCTGGAGCATCCGTCTCCTGATGGAGCGCTCTGACCCATGCTGAAGCGGTATCGCCGAGTCTGGGTTGTTTATCGCAAGGAGTTGATCGACACCTTGCGCGATCGGCGGACGCTGCTGGCCATGATCGTCGTGCCGATCGTGCTCTATCCCGTTCTCATGATCGTGATCGTCGAGGCCTTGCGGGTGGAGGCCGGCCGTCGCCAGGCGGAGACGTACACCATCTGCGTGCCGACGGAGGAGCATCGGCTTTGGCTCGAGGGCGTGCTCGCGCGAGAAGATGCCGAGCGCGCCGCGAAGATCGCCGAGTACCAGGACGCGACGAGCTCAGAAGAGAGGACCAAGCGGGGGCAGACGCCCGGCGGTAAGGAAGCCGTTGGGAAGACGGGGGCTTCAGAAACGG
>CAZERK010000052.1:5829-12623 GCA_964514515.1 uncultured Planctomycetaceae bacterium | reverse complement strand
CGGAAGGGGCGCGACTACATCGAGACGCAGGACCTGACCACGGAGGAGATCAACTACCTCGTCGAGCTAGCCAAGGACTTGAAGGCACGGTTTCATCGCGGCGAGCCGACGATGCTCCTGCCGCGACAGACCGTCTTCCTTCTGTTCTTCGACAAGAGCACGCGGACGCGAAACGCGTTCGAGGCCGGGGCGACCCAGCTCGGCGCGCACGCGCATTTCCTCGACAGCAGCCTGACGCAGATCGCCCACGGCGAGACCGCCAAGGATACCGGCATCATCCTGGGCTCGATGGGCCACGCCATCGCCATCCGGCACGACCTCGTGCTCGACGAGGGCAACCGCTACATGCGCGAGGTCGCGCGCGCCACGGACGTGCCGGTCATTAACCTGCAATGCGACGTGGACCATCCGACGCAGACGCTCGCCGATCTGATGACGATGCGCGAGGTGTTCGGCGACGACCTCCGCGGCCGCAAGCTGGCCGTCACCTGGGCGTACGCGCCGTCCTACGCCAAGCCGCTCTCCGTCCCGCAGGGGCTCATCACGCTGATGACGCGGTTCGGCATGGACGTCACGCTGGCCCATCCGCCGGAGTATCGTCTGATGGATCGTTGCCTGGAGGCGGCCCGGCACAACGCGGAGGCGTCCGGCGGCCGATTCCGCGTCGTGGATCGGATGGAGACGGCCTTCAAGGACGCCGACGTCGTGTACCCCAAGAGCTGGGGGCCTTACGACCTTATGCTCCGGCGACGGGACGCTCAGGACGCGGCCCAGATGCGCCAGATCGAGGAGCAATGCCTGGCGGCGAACGCCCGATACAAGGGCTGGATTTGCGACGGCGAGAAGATGCGGCTGGCGCGGCTCTCGGCGATCTACATGCATTGTCTGCCGGCCGACCGCGGCGCCGAGGTGACGGACGACGTGCTTGACGGTCCGCAGTCCGTCGTGTTCCAGGAGGCGGAGAATCGGCTGCACACCGCCAAGGCCATCATGGCGGCGACCATGCGTGAAAGGCCGTTCGGTTAGAACGTCGGCAGCCCCGGACTTCAGTCCGGGCGGCGCCGCGAACGGGCAGTTGGGAGGCCGTTGCTTGTCGCGGCGCGAGCGGGACTGAGCCCACGATGGATTGAGCGGCGATCAAGCCGAGGCGCCCTCCGTGAGCGCAGGGCATCAAGGACTCGCATCATGATGATGAAGGCGGTGGTTGCAATCGGTGGAAACGCGTTGGTTTCGCCGGGCGGGTCGGGCGACGTACACGATCAATTCGCCCTCAGCCGCAAGATGGCTCTGCCCCTGGCGGACTTGGTGCAACGCGGATGGCAGGTCACGGTGACGCACGGCAACGGCCCCCAGGTCGGCTGCGTGATGCGCCGCGTGGAGATCGCGTCCAAGACGGTCTATCCGATCGACCTCGGGCTGGCCGTCGCCCAGACGCAGGGCGAGATGGGCTACATGATCGCCCAGACGCTGCGCAATGAACTGAACAACCGCGGCATCCAGCGGACCTGCTCGGCCATCGTGACCAGCACGATCGTCGACCAGCAGGACCCGGCCTTCGCCAAGCCGACCAAGCCTATCGGGCCGTTCCTGGACGAGGAGACGGCGAACCGTCATCGACAGCAGGACGGCTGGACGATCATCGATGATGCAGGCCGAGGCTTCCGCCGCGTCGTGCCGTCGCCCCGGCCGCTGGCTATCATCGAACTGCCGGTCATCAAGAAGCTGGTCGAGGCGGGCGAGCTGTTGGTGGCGGGCGGCGGCGGCGGGATTCCCGTCATCGTCAACGAGAAGGGCGAGTATCACGGCGTCGAGGCGGTCATCGACAAGGACCTCACGGCGGCGATCCTGGCGACGGAGGTTCAGGCCGACGTGTTGGCGATCATCACCGGCGTCCGCGCCGTGTACCTGAACTACCGCGAGCCCAACCAGGAGGAGCTGCGCCGGCTCGACCTCGCCCGCGTCGAGACGCTGATCAACGAGAACCAATTCGCGGAGGGGTCGATGCTGCCCAAGATCCGAGCCGCGATGCAGTTCCTCCGCCAGCGCGGCGACCGCACCGCCCGCGCGGTGATCACGGACTGGTCGGACCTTCCCGCGGCCCTGGACGGCACGACGGGAACGACAATCACGCTGTAGCCCGCGACACAGCACGACGCGCGATAGAAGCTACCTGCGGGTCAAGGCCGGCGGCTCTCAGATGCGCGAAGGGACTTCCGCAGAAGGGGGCTTCGTCCTTTCAAGATGCCGGCGCCAACTGGACTCCAGTACGGCAACGATGTTCTCATGCCGCGGCATCAAGTGCGCAAGCGTGATGCGCTCACGCGCAAGCAAGTCCAGAAGATGCGGCACCTCGCTGACTGGCAACAGCAAGCTGCGAATCGGCAGAGACGCAGGGGCAAAACTCAGCCATGACAGGGCTTCGTCAATGCTCGGCCAATGCCCCTGCTCCATGAAGAACTCCGTGGCATAGGGCACGTAGGCAAACAGCCCGTCTTGCGCATGCACAAACGACTGAGCAGTTCTCGGGATTTGGAGCAGGGCAACAAGCCGACGTCTTGAGTCTCGGACCCTCCTCTGAATGGCTTCCGGCAGGTCCGAATCTGGGGAACGGTTCCGCAGCCAGTTTATGTACGCGCTGGTCTCCACGCAGCATGTATACGTGTCGATGGCCCAAACACACAACTGCTTGGGATTGTCGCGGTCACGGGGTTGATCTTGGCTGAGATGGCAATGGGCGTCCCAGGCGGCGAAGAAAGCGGCAATCCTGGACCGACGTGTGAAATCAAGAAGTCTTGTCGGTATCCCGTGGTGCTGAGCAATGCCGAACGGCGTACAAGCAAAGAACTCGGTTGTATGCAGAGGAGGCGACAAGTTGAGGATAGCTGGAGGGCCGATTGGTGGATGAGCTTGGAGCACAGGTTTCAAGGAACGGACCATGTGCTGGTCTGGGACCGGATAGCCAAGTTCATCAGCAAGCTGAACGAAGCGATACACTGTCTCCGTCTCGACTGCAATCTGAAGCAGAAAGTCTCGCTGCTTCTCCCCCAGCTGCTCCTGACGGCGACGCTCGAACACGTCGAGGAATTCATCGACACGTGGCTTCAGAATGGCTCGCAATGTCTCCAAACCGCTGGCAGGTCCGCTTCGCCATGCACGGGGAATCAGTTGGTATCGGGCATCTCCGCAGCCGCGAAACAGCCAGCGCGAGGTTGAATCGTCGCTACTCCATCGCTCGTCGCACGGCGACATCGCCTGCAAGAAAGTCGCAGCGTCGCTGAATTCCTCCGTCGATATCAACTCAGCAGGTGGGGATGCCATCACTGGGTCTCCTTCTGAGAACGCCACATCAGGTCCTGCGCGACATGGCACAACCGCCTACATCGAGATTCCCATCCCACACACGCGGAACAGGATTCCCGTAAGAATGGGCACGAGAACAGATTCTCGTGCCTGCATGATTAACTCTGGCATTCCGCCGGCAAGCGAGCCAGCGCAAACACCCGCACTTCGCTGGCCACCTCCAAGGCCTGCCGCACTTCGTCGACCGTCGGATCGGCAGGACCGGGATAGCGATAGCGAACGGCATAATGCGTCAGCGGGGCGACTTTGGACATGAAATCGCCGAATGCGGAGTCCTGGTCGGCGCAGTAGGTGATGAGTTCTCGCAAGTCGTGCGTCCTCTCGAATTCCACGCCTCGCCAGAACAGATAGGCCTTCAGGGTCTTCTCGATCGCCTGCTGGCAGTGAAATGCGGCGATGTCCGTGATGGGCGGCACAAGTCCCAACGCCGCTTCGGCGGCGATGCGATCGTGCTCCGCCTTGCGCAGCCAGCGCCGGAGTTCCTCGATATCAGGCGGCATACACGACCTTGCCTTTCTTTCGCACCGTCTTTTCGAGGGAGACTTTCAGGGCCGCTCGCTCCTCGAACTCTCGACGCGTGTAGACCAACACGTCGATCGGAGCGCGGATCCCGGACAAGGCGCGGTACGCCTGAGCAGCACGCTCGTATTCGCTGAGCGGACTGTCCTCCAGCACGACCAGCAGGTCGATATCACTGTGGCGGTTGGGCGTGCCATAGAGGTATGAGCCGAAGAAGTAGATGATCGCGGGCGACAGAGCGTCACGCAGACGCTGGACGATTTCGGCCAGCATCACATCGAGTTCTTCTTGGCTCAGCAGAGGCATCTGTCAGTCCCAGAAACGTGAATCGGCATGCCGCGATCACGACGATTCATCGAGTTTAGCACACTTCTGCCGCACCTGCCTAGCTTCCTCTGCATCGGCGATGTTGTCGCTATGGCACGGAGGCTTGCCGTGTGGCAGGCCCGATTGAGCATGGGCGGATCGGCCGTCGCCTCGCCCCTGGGCGGCTGCGGCGTTTGCAGCCTCATGGCGATCGGACAGCAGCTCTCGCTGTTCGTCGCTGAGGCCGGGCGACTGGGCGGCCGGTCGGGCCGGCTGAAACGCCGCCTCCTTGCCGCTGGCGAATTGCTGAATCTCCTTGGAAATCCGCATACTGCACCAGTCGTGCCCGCACATGGCGCAGAAGTCCGTGTCCACCTCCAGGTCCTCGTCGTGCAAGGCTCGGGCCGTCTCGCCGTCGAAGGCCAGCTCGAACTGCCGTGGCCAGTTGAGCGCCGCACGAGCACGGCTCATGTCGTTGTCCCATTCGATGGCGCCCTGGATCCCGCGGGCGATGTCGCCGGCGTGGGCGGCGATTTTATATGCGATGCAGCCCTCCTTGACGTCCTGGGCTTTGGGCAGCCCCACGTGCTCCTTCGGCGTCACGTAGCACAGCATGGCGGCCCCGGCCCGTGCCGCCTCCGTGGCGCCGATGCAGCGCGTGATGTGGTCGTACCCGGGGAACACGGCCGTCACCAACGGGCCGAGCACGTAGAACGGCGCGTCGTCGCACATCCGCTGCTGGATTTGCATGTTCCAGGCGATCTCGTTCATCGGGACGTGGCCCGGCCCCTCGACCATGACCTGCACGCCGGCCGCTCGGGCGCGGTGCGTCAGCTCGGCCAGGACTTCCAACTCGGCGATCTGAGCGGCGTCGCCTGCGTCGGCCAGACAGCCCGGCCGCACGCCGTCGCCCAGCGAGTAGGCCACGTCGTACGCTCGCATGATCGCGCTGATCTCGTCGAACAGCGTGTAGAAGGGGTTCTGCCGGTTGTGGTGGATCATCCACTTCGCCAGCAGCGAGCCGCCGCGCGAGACCAGCCCGCAGATGCGACGGTTGATCAGGTGCAGGTTCTCGCGAAGAACGCCCGCGTGGATCGTGAAGTAGTCCACGCCTTGGCGGGCCTGCTTCTCGATTTCCTTGAGGATGTCGTCGTGCGTCAGGTCCTCGATTGCCCGATCGACGATCATGGAATAGACCGGCACGGTGCCGATGGGGATCGTCGCGTGGTCGATGATGGCCTGTCGGCATTCGTCGAGGTGGCCGCCGGTGGACAGGTCCATCAGCGTGTCGGCCCCGTACTTCTGCGCCCAACGGAGCTTCTGGACCTCTTCCTCCGTCGTCGATGTCACGGGACTGGCGCCGATGTTGGCGTTGATCTTCGTCGTGATCATCCGCCCGATGCCGATCGGGTCCAGCCGCTTGGGCGCGCGCTCGCCGCGGCAGTAGTCGGGATCGTTCAGCTCGACCATACGCTCGGCGACGGTCCGGTTGACCCAGAATTGCGAATGGCGAATAGCGAATTGAGAATGGGCTTGCGCCGACGAATCGCACGGACCGTCATCTCGTCCTTCGCTGTGAAGCTGATGCGAGGGTTCATTTTCGCTCTTCGCCACTTTTAATTCGCTATTTCCCGGTTCTTCCCCTCCGGTGCCGGCCAGATGCCGCACGTTGGCTGGGATGATGAGCCGTCCGCGCGCGATCTCCTCGCGAACAAACTCCGGCGTGACGTTCTCTCGAACGGCCACGCGGACCATCTCCGGCGTGACGACGCCCTTGCAGGCGAATTCCAATTGCGTCATGGCTCTTTCCTTGTCAACAAGCTGCCCCTCGCAGATCCACGGGCCGCTCTGCGCTTGCCAGCGGCTACGATCCTCGCCCCTACGGGGCCAATGCTTGCTGGTGCGAGATTCCCATCTCGCACCCGACGGCAACGGGATTCCGATCCCGACGGATGCGGGTACGCATTCTCGCACCATCGGAGTCCTATTGGCCGCCCTGCTCCTTCTCCAATAGTCGCTCCAACTGCGCAACGAGCGCCGGCAAGTCCTCCGTAATGGTCCGCCAGACTTGCTCACAGTCCACGTCGAAGTAGGCGTGAACCAGCCGGTTCCGCATTCCGATGATCTGCGCCCAAGGAATCTCCGGGCTTCGTGAGCGCAATCCGCCGCTCAGCCGATTCGCCGCTTCCCCCACGATCTCGAGGCATTTGGTCAGGCCCAGCGTCAGCACGGGCTCCTGATCCAGGTGCGGCCGCTCCTTGCCGCGCACGGCCGCCATCGCCTGACGACTCGCCTCCAACATGTCTTGCAGCAGGCTGCAATCGTCACGCCGCGACATACTGCACCTCCGCCTCGCGCATCACCTGATCCCGAAAGTGCCGGCTCAACTCCGCAGGCGTTCGCAGATCGACCTTCCGCCCGAACAAAGCCGACAGTTCCATCTCCAAAGCCGCCATGCGCAGCATCCCAGGCACGTGCCCCGGCTCGAACTCGACCAGCACGTCGACGTCGCTCTCCGGGCGAAAATCGTCGCGAAGAATAGAGCCGAACAGGGATAGCTTGCGCACGTGCTGCCGGTGGCAGAAGGTGGGCAACTTATCCTGATGGAT
>CAZERK010000052.1:0-5819 GCA_964514515.1 uncultured Planctomycetaceae bacterium | reverse complement strand
AATGCCGTGATGCGTCATGGTGAGCTCCTTACGTGGCGCTCCCAGTGCAGCGACGTTCCTCCAATTCGCTTATGACCTTGTCTTTTCCGCAGCCTTGGAGCCATCTGTCCATGGAGAATCTTATGCAAAGACGTGCCAGCTCCCTTGTGCATGAGAGGAACTCGTTCGTTGGACCGGTCAGATCGGTGAACAGCGATTTGAATCGCTCGTTCAAGGGGGAGCCGATGCGCGACGCCAGTTCATCGAGCGGCATCGCTCCGTGCGTAATCTTGGACCGAAGCCAGAACAGTTCTTCCACGAACTTCTTCATGGCTCCTCTCCCGGGAATCGCCTTCGAGACGCGCCTCTTGAGCTTATCTCCTGTTCCTGCTCGTTCCTTCTCTCGTATAAGCAGTGCTTCTATTGCCGCTTCGTATAGGATCAGAACGATGACGCTCTCTTCATGGTACTCCCCAAGAAAGAAGTGCCTGTCCCCTGCGCGAAAGAACTTCAAGGCAGCAGCAATGTGATCGCTCGGTGGCATGCTACCGACTCGGCGTGTGGGACTCTCCACGCCACGGTCATCAGTTGTGGTGGCGGCTTCCGCGGAACTCGGCGATGCTGTGGCCGCTTCGTGCGACTGACCGCTTTGAGTGTGGCGCCTTGTCGTTATCGTACGTATGTTCTGCGCAAGCGACGAGTATGCACACGCATCGGATTCATCAATCGTGTGATCATTGGGGTAAAAGAGCTTGCCATCCTCGTATGGCCAGACCGTCGGTTCGCCAAGAATGATGTGCTCGACTAACGATGGGGTCCGGCCAGCAAGATCAACGAACTTGTAGAACTGAATGGGGCGCAGGGGCACCGCATTGGGCTTCAGTAGATTAAGAGTATCGATCAGTTCGTCAAAAGGGAAATAGCAGCGAGACCAAGAATGATTGACGGACAACGACACTGAAAGCATCCTTGTGAGCTGGTCGCACGTGAGGTCGTGGCTTGAGCCAGGAGCTGGAGCATTGGGTGGGTCGCTCGTCCTTCTGTACACGGCCCACGGGGTCTGCTCGTATTTTTCATACGCGCCTGATCTTCTCACCACGGGACAGGCAGCGTCTTGTCCAGAGAACATCCGTTTGAGTTCGCCTTCGCCAAAGTACTTCAGTTCATAGTCGCCGAAAGGCAGGACGCGGTCCTGCGGGTTCAAGCATGAGCGGTCCAACAGACAAAGGAATGAGTATTCCACTTCTTCGGATTTCTCACAAGTCCCTTCAGAACTCATCTCTACTCGCCTCCGCACCGCAGATGCGACTGCCGAGCCCTGTTCAACCTCATTCACCCCGCCACGGCGTCCGCTTCGATTTCAATCAGCATCGCCGGGTCGATCAGACGCCTCACCTCCACCATCGACGTACACGGCGGATGCTCGGCGAAGAACTCCGCGTGGGCGCGGCCGTATTCCTCCCATCGCGTGATGTCCGTCACGAACATCCGCGTCCGCACGACGTGACGCATCTCCGCGCCGAGGCCCTTCAGCGCCTGCTCGATGATCTCCAGACACCGGCGGGCCTGGCGATACGCGTCGCCCGGAGCGAACACGCTTCCGTCGTCCGCGACGGGGGCCGTGCCGGTCACGTACACGAGGTCGCCCGTCCGCAGGGCGCGGCAATAGCCGATCCTGCCTTTCCACGCGGCGTTCGTGAAGACGCGTTCAAACTCCATCCGACACGCTCCAAATGCAGCCGTTCACAAAGCAGGCTTGATTTGGTACTTGTCCCCCCAATGCAGCATCAGGCGTCGGGATCGCTTACTGTCCGCCTGGCTTTTTCGGAGGCCCAGCGCGTCGTGGCTGTAGGTACCCAATCCGTGTCCCAGCTCCAGAAGATGGTGCGGCACAAAGTACCTGGGGCCCATCTTCGCGACCGCGTCCGGCGCTTCTTCCTCGAGCTTCACGAAGAAGACATCAACGTGCTTGGCATAGTCGGAATCCACAAACGCCGGGGGCCATGCGGCGTTGTCGCCTGAGTGGATGACGCGCCACTTACCCACTTCGATGCCGTAGAAACCGGAGAACACCGAATTCATGTGTCTTCCCCGAAACGATGTCCACTTCGCTGCTCCGA
Source organism: uncultured Planctomycetaceae bacterium (assembly GCA_964514515.1). Classification (GTDB taxonomy): domain Bacteria; phylum Planctomycetota; class Phycisphaerae; order UBA1845; family UTPLA1; genus CAZERK01. The sequence goes on along the minus strand of CAZERK010000052.1, from coordinate 3,720 downwards.
TCGAGCCGGCGTCCAGTTTCTCTCCGATGGGAACCTTCGTGTTTTCCTCGGCGACGACGATCGGCTTGCCCTTCTTTCGAAGGGCCTTGATCAAATCCAGTGCCACGTGATCTCCATGCTTGTGTGTTATCAGCAGACCATCGAGCTTGTCCGCAAGCACTTCCACGACTTGTGGCGGGAGCTGGGGCGGCAGAAATATGTCTATGCCTGCGCAGACGTCCGGCGTTCTCAGGATCACTCCCTCGTTGTAGAGCTTATGGATTGTCAGACGACCAGGCGCGGCCGGCGATTTCAACTGCTCGGCCGTGACGTTCGTGGCGTCCCGCCAATATCGGGCAAGCGGTTCGTAGCGCTGGCTCGCGCTCATTGCGGCAGCGACGTCCAGAGCTTTGAACAGCACATCGCGCTTTCCGCGGCGATACGTTGGAGGCAGCTTGTCAAACTCTCCTTGGATCCAGTCGACAAACGATTCTGGATCGTAGGCTTCAAGCTCCGTCTTCTTTGCACGATCGACGATGTCCTTGATTTGCCAATACGGCCCCACCTCTTTGATCACACCTTTCACCCACTTATACCCGCCGTTGTAGAGGGGCCGGCCAGATACCGAGATCGGCCGCCTGGTCACGTCGACATCCATGACCTTGCCGCCGCTCTTCCGGACTTTCAGGCGAACGACTGTGTTCGGCGGGCCAGGCAACCGCGATCGTATGTCTGATAGCGACAAGCCCCGTGTCGATTCGCCGTTGATCTCCAGAAGGATGGCCCCCTGTGTCAAACCAGCCGCCTCGGCCGTCCCGCCGGGAAGGACCTTTTCCACGACGGCCCCTTTGCCGGTCATTTTCAACTCCACGCCTATCCCGCCAACCGTCAGCGTGTTTGCACGCACTGACTGGCACAAGCCCATGACTGCGACAAGAATGACGATATTGGCCGCAAGGAAGAAACAGCGATGCACTTTCATAGTTGGCCTTGCCTCATAACGAAATGAATGGGTGCTGACTTACGCTCGCGGTGATGCGCCCGCCGATGCGTTCGTGCCAGATACGGGCGGCCCCGGAGACATGCGGCAACGTCGGACGAATGTCGCCCGGGCCGATTCTCAAAGGATCGATCAAGTTGCTCGTCCGTAAGCACGGCCGCCGTGGCGAGGCCTCGCTCGTAGGCCCAGCAGTCGTATTCGAATAGTTCTCGAATCGTCTTGACAGGCATTGGATCGCTTCCCTACGCACCTCGTCGCGGGTCGGGAGAGCCGACGGTCTGTCGCTCGTCGCGACGGACCTGCCGCCTGTCCGCCCCTTGCGCCCGTCTTCCGCTTGTTGAGAGGAGAAAACGGGGCCGGGGCCGCGCCTCGGTGATCAGGTTCGGAGGGTTCCGACTCGCCGGCCGGATCTCAGCCCTACGGGCACCCCTAGCGAACAGCGACATCATAGCACGGCAAGCGTGCGACGAGCAACGTTGGCGGTAGCGCCGAGCGCTGAGGCAGGCTGGAAGTCGCGGCAGCTTGTGCCGGTCCCGTCAGGCGTCTCAGGTTTGCGCGTCCAGGGCTGCGAAAGACAACAACAGCAGCATCGTTTTGCCTGACGGCGAGCGAGCACCGTAGAATAGAGTGCCGGCGGGGCGAGGCCGGACAAGGCAGAGATAGGCGGGCTGGTTGTGCGAGATCGACGGGCGCGACGTGATAGCAAGCACGAGACAACCTGATTTGCGGAGACGCCTGGCGGTCGTGGCGATCGTGGCGACGGCTGCGGTCGTCGTCAGCGCCGGCCGCGACGCGGCAAGAGCCGACGACACCGCGGGCCTCAAGACGCCCGACGGCACGCGGCCCGTCGAACTGAAGATCTGTTCGGAGAAGGACCGTCCGCGGCGTCTGGAGCCCCTCGTCATCGATGGATGGGAGTACCGCGCCGTGCCGGCAGCGGAGGCCCGAGACGGCGTGCCGTGGGAGCTGATCGTCACGCCGGTGAACGACAATGCCAAGCTGTGGCAGAAAGGCGAGTCCGGCCGGCGAGGCATGCCGCCGCTGGACTACCGAGAAGGGCAGTTCGTCGGCGACCGGGCGCGGCTCGACAAGAGTCGGGCGGACCTGCCCGTCATCGAGGTGCCGCAAGTTCTCTGGAAGCAATGGATGGCGAGCGGTTACGCCAACGCCGTCGGCATCCATTTTCATGAGTTCGTCAGCGACGACGTTGCGAGGATTCTGTTTACGCTGCACAAGGTGCCGCCGGATGGTCCCGACGGCAAACCGCTCGCGCCTGAGGCCGCTGGGGTCCGGGCCGGCACGCGCATCGAAGCGACGCTCCTGGCGCCTGTCGTCTATAGCGTGGACCAGTCGATCCTGGTTCGCGTGGACCCGTTGGAGAAGGAGCGGACGGCGGGCCGGATTCGACACGAGTTGGGACACGCGCAGGTCTCGCAGGACGTGCTGCTCGCCGTGCTGCGCGGGCCGCAAGACGCCGATCCCAAGACGTGTACGGGCCGGCGTTCGCAGACGGCTTTCTATTGGAGGCGGCAGCTCATCAGTCGATCATGGGACGGGTGCCGCGGCGGCAAGGAGGAGGTCGCGGCGCTGCGGACCTCCATCGTCTTGGTGCCGCCGACGCGATGGTCGCTCCTGTTGCCGATCCCGCCGGAACGCGTCACGCAACAGCACATTCAAGCGTTCAACGATGTGATCGTTCGTCTCTCAGGCGTCTTTCAGCAAGCCGACAACCGGGCCCAAGACGACTATCACGCGGTGCACGGCGCGTACGAGTAACGCGAGCCCCGTCCTGACTCGAAGCCTCCGACCGGCCGTGATTGGCGGGGACTTCGCCGCGCGTCCTGAGGGGCGTCCGTCGGCGGTACCGGTTCCAGTGTCCGTGGCGCAGCCGACAGTGATTGCGCGGAGCGATCAGAGATTGCAATGCCCAAGCGTGCCGGGATCGCAATCGTCGCGACGGATCGTCGATCGAGCCGAGAACCGTTGCAGGCCACGAATTGCCTTGAGTTCATCGCGAGCAGCGCCGTGCTGGCGGGCGTAGCGCGGGACGTGTAACCTCCTGTCATGCGTCAAGCGCGGCTCTTCTACGGAACGCTCTTCATCATCGCGGTCATCCTGTTGATCTGGCTGGACGGCCGACTGTCGGCGAGCTTCTCATCGTCCGAAGGCGGCGTCTCGGCTGTGATCGGCCTGCGCCGCTGCGACGGCCTGCTGGTCACGGCGGTCGTCGTCGTCCTCGTCGTGGGCGCGAGTCGCGAGCTGCACCGGCTGCTCGTACTGACGGGCCGCAGCCCGCTACTAACCTGGCCCACGATCGTGAGCGTGGCGATGGTCCTCGTGCCCTTTGCCGCGGCGGCTCTGGCGGAAACGCGACGGGCGGCGGACTTGACGGACCATCGCTTGACGGTGTTGCTCGCCGCGATGGCGCTGCCGGGCGCGGCGATGCTGATCGGACGGCGACGCAAGGCGTCCGGCGCCATCGGTGATATTGCCGCGACCTTGTTCATGGTGCTCTATCTGGGTCTGTTGCCGCAGTATCTCATCCGGCTGCGGCTGGCGGACTCGGCGGGCGGCGGCTGGCTGCTGCTCTACGTGATCGGCGCCGTGAAGATTTGCGATATCGGAGCCTACTTCACGGGGATGGCCCTGGGACGGACCAAGCTCATCCCGTGGCTCAGTCCCGGCAAGACGTGGGAGGGCCTCGTTGGCGGCGTCATCTGTTCGATGTTGCTGGCGGGACT
>CAZERK010000051.1:8548-12644 GCA_964514515.1 uncultured Planctomycetaceae bacterium | reverse complement strand
GCCGTGTCTGCGACCGGGCGATGGTGCTCGTCCGCGGCGGTACGTCGTCTCTCGGCTCGGCAGGCGAGGCCGTCGGGCATTACTACCAGGCGTGCGCGGAGCCGCTCCTCATCACTGACGGCAATCACGAACGGGCCGTCCACGTGACCGACGTTCGCGTCTGCCGTCCGAACGAGACGGCGGAGGCGGCCTGCGTGCGGCCCGGCGAACGCGTCACGTTCCGGTTCCGCGTCGGCTTCGACGTGGACATGGCGAGCCCGTCGTTCGGCTTCTCGATCATACGCATGGACGATCACCTCGTCGTCTTCGAGACGAGCAGCACGCGCTTGGGGACGTCGGCGTCGCCGGCGCGACGGGGCGATTGCTACGACGTGCGATACGACTTCGACATGAATCTGCCGGCGGGAGAGTACGCCGTCGGGCTGCACGTGCGCGACCGGGACGCCCTGAAGTACGCGATTCAGGACGGTTACATGGCGCGCATTCTGGTCGACGCGCCGGTCACGAGCGGCGGCATGGCGCACCTGGCCCCACGGGTCAGCATCGCCAAGGCTTCCTCGCGGGCGATCGCCGCGGCGTCGGCGTGATCGCCGGACGAGACGGCGGGCCAAGCAGGCTGCCGATGGCGCGGCGCCAAGGCGCCGCAGATCGAAGGACGCCGGATGCTGATCGAGACGCCGCAAGCAAACCAAGCTGACACGCCGCTCGGCTCGGCCGCGCCGCGACCGCAGAAGCTTGCGACCGCTGTTGCGCTCGCGGCGTCGGACTGCGGCACGCTTCACGAAGTCAGTCCTCAGGAGGCCGCGCGAGACGATGCCGATGCGGCCGTCAGCATTCGGTTTGACGCGATCGGCGGCAGCCCCCTGCGGCAGTACGGCCTGCTGCAACTGCTGCACCTGTTGGGCGTGCGAGTCCAAGTCGAGGCCGGGGCCGCGCCCACGGTTTATTATGGCGGCGATTCCCAGCACGGCAGGCAGGCGTCGATCTGGATTCCTCCCGACGAACGCCTCGACGAATTCCAACAGGCGGTCAAGCTGTCCGACGTGCAGGGCGTGCTCGTCCCGCATCTGGGCGCCTGCCCCGACCGGCTCTGGCACGACAATCGGCTGACGTTCGATCTCGGCTGGGCTGCGGCGTTCTGGCTGGCGCTGGGCGGCGAGCGGTATTCGTCTCAGCGAGACGAGCACGACCGCCTGCCTGCCAGGGCGAGCCTGTTGGCTTCAGATGGCCGGCTGACCCGACCGCCCATCCACGACTACCTGCGACTTCTTCAGGAACGGCTGCACGCCGCGCACTGCGAGCCTGGCTTCACGGGCGGCGGACCCGGCGAGCCAAGCTTCAAGCCGCGGTGGCCGCACGGCAAGGCCTATGCGGTCGCGCTGTCGCATGACGTCGACGGTCCCGAGCGACCTTCGAGGCTGCCATCGCTGTTGGGCGAACTGGCCCGTGGCGGACGTCGGCCGAGGCGGCGGACGTATTGGGACATCCGCTCGGAGATCCGGGCGAGGACGCTTTGGGGCGCGCTCTGGTCGCGTGCAACGTCGCGTCGCGAATGGGACTTCGACGAATTCTGCTCGCTCGAACGAGAGCACGGCCTCCGCTCGGCGTTCTACTTCGCCGTGGTGACGCGGCACGCCGGGCATCTGTACGACGTGGCGTACGACGTAACGCAGCCCCGCTACCGCCGCCTCTTTCGCGAGCTGCTCTCCGAAGGCTGGGAGGTCGGCCTTCACGCCGCCTACGGCACGTTTGCGAAGAACCCGCCGGTTGCCGAGCAGTACGCCCGGCTGGCGGATCTGGCTGGCCAGCCGGTGTCAGGCGGGCGTCACCATTACCTTCGTCTGGACGGCCATCATCCGATGCGCACGCTGGCGGCCCACGCCGACGCCGGCGCCTTGTACGACAGCACGGCCGGCTTCAACGATTTCCCCGGCTTTCGACCCGGCGTCGCCCTGCCGTTCCAGACGCACCATCCCGCCGACGGCTGCGCGGCGGGGCTCGTCGAGCTGCCGATGACGATCTCGGATATGCACCTGTCGCAGCAGGACGCGGCCGCGGCCACCGACGCGGTGATCCATCATCTGTCGTCCGTCAGAGCGCTGGGAGGGTTGGCGGTCCTCAATTGGCACGTCGGGCATTGGCATTCCGCGCCGGCCTGGCGGGAGAGCTATCGTGCCGCCTGCCAGTTCCTCGCGGAAGATCCCCACGTCTGGGTCGCCGCGCCGCGCGACATCGCCGCGTGGTGGCAGTCCAGAACGGAGCCTCCGCCATGACGCCGACCGAACTGCAAACGCAGCCGCAGACTCCGATGGCCGTCGCGGGGCGGACCTCCCTGCACGAATCCCGCCGCGCGTTCGTCCTTCGGGAGATCGAGCCGCAGGAGCACGCCCGTTGGGACGCCCTGTTGGCCGCTTCGCCGCAGGACTGCCCGCTCCTTCGTACGTCGCCCTTGTTCAGGCTCGCTTCGGCTGCTGCCTGGAACGTCGTTCTCGTGGGCTGCTTTGAAAACGGCACGTTGACCGGCGGTTTCGTCGGTCGAGTTGGAAGCAACGGCAGCAGCGCCGTCGATCGCAGCGCCGGCCAGGGCACCGCCGTCGGCAACGGGCTCGGCATCGGCAACGGACGCGGCGTCCGTTGCGGCTTGGATCGCCTCTTGCTGGTCCCCTACAACGGCTGCTGGGTCGGTCCGTCTGCGGCGGCTGCGCCTCACCGCGGTCAGCATCATGCGCACCGCGTTCTCACGAACTTGGCCCAATTGACCCCGACCCGCTTCTCTCGAGCGACCATCGATCTGCACCCAACGAATGCTGACGTCCGTCCATTCCTCTGGAACGGTTGGGAGGCGGCCGTTCGCTACACGATGATCAACGATCTGAGCGCCTGGACGGATGCCAGCCCGGCGCCCAGCGTCCGCCGTCGCGCCCGACGAGCCGCTCGTGCCGGGGTTGAGTTTGATCGGTGCGTTCCGGCCGGCGAGTTCGCCGACTTGTGGGCCTCCAGCTTCCGCAGGCAGGGGCTCGCTTTGCCGCTCACGCCGCAGGCCATGACCGGCTTATTGAACGATCTCGGCGAGGCCGGAATTCTGCTGGCCTACGGCACGCGTTTGCCGGACGGCCGGCTTGTCGCCGCGACCGCGATCCTGCTCGGCGAGGATTCGGCGTACTACTGGCTGGCCGGCTTCGATCCGGCGGAACCCAATCGAGGCGCGGCCAATCAGCTTTGTCACCTGGAGATGCTTCGTAGCCTGAGCGGGCGCGTTCGCTGGTTTGACTGGATCGGCGCCAATACGCCTCGCATCGCCGCCTACAAGGAGGCGTTTGCGCCTCGGCTCGTGCCGTACTACCGCGTTTCGTATCCGCCGGCACGCCCAATTGGCCCGACACCGCCGCGTCCGGCGCTGCGGCGGTGGCTCCGAACGTGCTCCGCGTTGTTGAGAGGCACGACCGGGCAAACAAGCCGTGGAGACGGATTATCGAGGCTCCATGCCTGGGACTCGCAGAACGCTCCGCCAGATTCCGTCGCTGCTTCAGGTCGCGAAGGTCACGGCTGCTTTGATGCCGACGATGTTGCGCCATGGGATGAGGCTGCTCCTATGCCGGACGACGATCAGGCGTGCAGGGAATCCAACGATGCTTCACCTTGATTCGGCTTTGGAATCGCCCGGCTCCGCGGCCCTGGAAGCCGGGGGCTCGGTCGCAACGTCGCCTGCGAGGCAATCGGCGGACGTCACCGAAGGCGGCAGCCGCTGCGGTGATTCAAACGGGAGCCGGCGCGTGACAACCTCCGCCGCATCGTCTGGACCGCAGGCGAAACCCGTTTGCCGACTCGTCGCGCGCGACCGGGCCGCTCGCGTCCGAGACGCGTACATCGCGTTGCACGAGGACTTCAGCGTTTGGACGCCATCCGCCGCCTTCCGGGGCACGTTTCACGCAACGGCTCTGGAGGAGGCGAGACGACGCCTGCAATCGCAGGACAAGCTGCGCGTCTTGGAAGTCGGCTGCGGTCACGGCACCTGGGCCGAGGAACTCTACAACCATCTCGATCAAGCGGATGAACGGGTTGCCTAGCTGGGCATCGACAGCACCGAGCACCGCAT
>CAZERK010000051.1:0-8538 GCA_964514515.1 uncultured Planctomycetaceae bacterium | reverse complement strand
GGGCGCGGGGCGCCGCCACGGCGGCGCTCGCGCTGGTGAGCGCCACGGCCTGGCGCGGCGGCTGCAGCCGGACGGTGCGCCCGGCCGCCCAGCCGCTGTTCACCGACGACGAGGTGCTGTACCACATCGCCCGCATCGACCTGGGCCGCCATCGCTTCGCAAGTCACCCGTCCGCCCGCTTTCTCGTTGCGGACGCCGAGACGTTCGAGCCGAGCACGCCCTTCGACATGATTTTAGTTGTCGAGGTGATCTCCCACGTTGCACCGAGCAGGTACCGGCGCTGGCTCAAGAACTGGTTTGCCTGGCTGGCGCCCGGAGGGTGCGCTGTCGTGATCGACAAGGACCGCTACTCGCGGCACGCCCTCCGACTGAGCTGGGAGACTCTCAAGCGGCGCTGGCTCCCGTCCGCGCACACTCGCGCGCCGTACTACTTTCCGCCGCACTACGGAGACTACGTAACAACCCTTACCTATCCGAGCTTTTGGAGACTGCGCCGTCTGGGGTGTCGGGTCGGCTTCTGCTCTCCAAGAGAGGCAAGCGAGGGGTTCTTCCGCGGGCTCATTCTCCGGAAACCATTCTGATAGTCTTGCCACGGTTGCGTGCGGCTCCAGGCCTGTTCGTAGCGGCCGATCTCCTGCTCGGCCGGAGCGTGGGGAGGACCGCCGATCCATCGCGGAGGATTGGCTGCTGCGGGTAGACGCAACCGTGAACGGTCTCGGCAGGCCGCTGTAAGCTCGTATTCGCCACCTCGTAGCCTCGTTTTCGATAGCACCGCACGGGACAAGATGCGCATTTGAGGAGTCTTCCAGCGGCCTGCTGGGGCGCCTCTCTCAGGGACGCGGCGGCGCCCCCGGCGAGCGACGCGGCTTCGACATCTGCGAGCAATCCACGACGCGCCCGCCAGCTCGTCAGCGCCGAGAGGTCGGCGTTCAGGAGGCGCCAGGGGGCAGGTCGATCGCCGGGCCGATGCCGCGCGGTCCGTCTCGCCCCCCCCCGCCGCACCTCGGCAAGATTCGAAGACCTAATTTCCAGTATTGGGAAATCATGAGCCGATACTCCCTTTACAGACTTTCCGGACGGGTTAAGCTACCCGCTTCTACCTCCCCCGCGGCCTTGTGCGGCCGATCCTGCCGCGGGGCGAGCAAACGGCGTTAGCGCGGTGCGCGGACCGCGCGACGCGATGGTGGAGCGGCGCGAGCTGCTCATCGACTCGGATGAAGAACGCAACGAACGTACCAAACGAGAGAACCTGACGAACAGAGCCTGATTCTGGAATCGCGATCCCGTCACGGTATAGGGAGACTATCAGATGTTGCACGACCGTCGCCTTGCTATGGTGCTGATCAGTAGCGCTCTGGCCTGCGGGCTGCTCGTAAGCCCGGCTTGGGCGGAACCGGACGACGAAGGTGAGCCGCTCGCCCTGAACTGGCAGGATTCGAGCGAGCAAGTCATGCAGGAGGAGTCGACGACGCCCGTCACGACGGCGGCGCCGGCCCCGATTCTCTGGGATGGTTTCCTTTACGGTGACCCGTATTTCAAGACCAAGCCGCGGCCCGTCGGCTCGCCGCTGTACTTCGAGGATCCGTTCATCAACAGCGACCTGCGGTTCGTCTATCTCTGGCATGACTTTCCCAAGTCCAGCCAACTCCGCGGCGGCGAGTTGAACGTCTACGCGCTGCAAGCCCGGCTGGCGATCACGGACCGGTTGCAGTTCATCGCCACGAAGGACGGTTACTCGCAGTTGGACACGGGGTTGACGGGAACGGAGACCGGCTGGAACGACATCGCCTTCGGTCTCAAGTATGCCCTGCTCGTGGACCATGAGAACGACTTCCTCCTGTCGACCGGACTGCGATGGAACCTGTCCAACGGCCACAACGCCATCCTCCAAGGCAACGTGGACGAGTTGTCGCCGTTCGTGACCGCCTACAAGGGCTGGGGGAAATGGAACTTCATCGCCGACGTGGTCGGGCGCATTCCGATGGACGAACACCAGGGCAACTGCATCCTGAGCTGGGACGCCCACGTCGACTACGAGATCGTCGAGAATTTCTTCCCGCTGTTTGAGGTGCATGGCCTGCACTATCTGAGCGACGGCGACCGCCTCCCGCTCGACGTCGGCGGGTTGGACTACGGCAACATCGGTTCGGCCTACGTGGCGGGGAACGCGGCCTTCTGGGGCGGCGTCGGCTTCCGCTGGAACATCACCGATTACCTCTCGTGGGGCGCGGTGTACGAGTTCCCCATGCAAACGGTGTCGAGCAACGACATCTTCGAGCAGCGCGTCACGACCAACGTCATCCTGACGTTCTAACCCATGCCGACTCGGCGAGGACAACGGCCGCGGCGCATGCCGCGGTCATCGGGCGAGGCGATCGGACGGTGAGCAGCCCGAACGATTCCTGCGACCCTGAAGACAGAAGGAATCTACTCGATGAAGCGAAGACTCCTGACGGCCAGATGGATGAGATGGAGCTTGGTCCTGGCGACGGCGACGGCGTTTGGCATTCTGCCGAGCGGCTGCGAGACGCCGATCCTGCGTTTTGCGGTCCCGTTTCTGCTGAACAACTAAGTCGTCGGTCCACAAGACTCCGTGAGAAATACCCCGTCTCTCAAGCACGAGGATAGGCATGAAAGCTCGTCATGTTCGCAAGCTGGCGCTTCTCAGCGCGCTGTGTGTTGGATCGGTGATGATCGGTCTCGGTTCGTGCCTGACCGACATCCTTTTTGACGTCGCTCCCATCTTGCTGTAGGGCGATCTCGGTTCTGACGCAGCGTCCTGCAACGTACACGCGGCACGTTTGGCGAGGCCCTGCGCGATGAGCGCGAGGGGTGTCCTTCGGCGCGCCGTCCTAGGTTCTGTCTGACGAATCCAGAATCCTGAGATATCGCTGAATCGGGGCTGAGTTGGTGGGAAAATCCGTTCTCGCCCCCAGTTCCTCGGGCGTCCTTGCCCAAGCGCTTCGGACTCCAACGCATCCATCTTCATGCAACGATCGCCGTGGACGGCGCACCGGTCTTGCGGGAGAAGATCCCGCGTCGAGGCGTGCGAGAAGTGATTTTCGCACGAGGACGGATCAAGCAATCGGTGTTGGATCGCAACTTGTGATGAAGACGGTTCACGGCTCGGATGGGGCTTCGTGCTCGCACCGCCGTCGCAGACGGCGGCGCGGCGCGGCGTCACGGTTGCATCGCGTCACAGACGGTGACGTTGGAGGTTGCACGTCACAATCGCTCGGGCAACAACAGATCGTCGTAGGTCTCGCGGCGGCGGATGAGGCGAACGCGGCCATCCTCGACGAGGACTTCCGGCGGTCGGAGCCGTGAGTTGTAGTTGCTCGCCATGGCCATGCCGTAGGCTCCGGTCGAGAAGACGGCCAGCAGGTCGCCGCGTTCGACGGGCGGCAGCGGGCGGTCCTTGGCGAAGAAGTCGCCGCTTTCGCATACCGGACCGACCACGTCCACGGCAATCAGGCCCGACGCGTCCGTCGGCTCGCTCCGGTCGTCCGGAATGCAGCCCTCCGGCGGGCGAACCGGCCAGATGAAATGAAAGGCGTCGTACAGCGCCGGGCGGATCAGGTCGTTCATGCCGGCGTCGACGATGACGAAACGCCGATCGCCGGATTGCTTCAGGTACAGCACGGACGTGACCAGGATGCCGGCGTTGGCGGCGATGGAGCGGCCCGGCTCCATGACGATTTGAAGCGCCTGGTCGCGAAGCAACGGGACGATGGCGGCGGCGTACTCCGAGGCGGAGGGCGCTTCGTCGGCCTTGTAATGCGCGCCGAAACCGCCGCCGATGTCGAGCATGTCGATGGCGAAGCCGTCCGCGCGGAGTTGATCGATGAGGCCGAGGCATTTGCGAATCGCCTCGACGTAAGGTAGCGGGCTGTTGACGGGCGAGCCGAGGTGCAGGTGCAGGCCGGTCAGCCGAACGGCCTCGTCGCGGCCGAGACGGCGGAAGAGCGCGGCGGCCCGTTCGAGGTCGACGCCGAACTTGGTCTCCCGCGTGCCGGTCGTCGTGTAGCGATGCGTGTTGGGATCTACGTCCGGGTTGATTCGAAGGGCGGCGCGGATCGGCGCGCCTCGTCGTCGGGCGAGGTCGATCAAGTTGGCCAGCTCGGACTCGGACTCGATATTGAACCAGCCGATCTTCGCGTCGATGGCCCGTCGGATTTCCGCGTCGGTCTTGCCGACGCCTGCGAAGACGATCTTGGCCGGGTCACCGCCCGCCTCGAGGGCTCGCGTCAGTTCGCCGCCGGAAACGACGTCGAAACCCGCTCCGCAGCCGTGCATCAGGCGGCAGATGTGCAGGTTCGGGCAGCTCTTGACGGAATAGCAGATAATCGGGTTGAGCTCGCGGAAGGCGGCCGCGACGGCTCGGTAATGCTCAACCAACGTTGCGGCGGAGTAGATGTAGATCGGCGTGCCAAACGACTCGACGATGCGGCGAACGGCGATCTCCTCGCAGCAGAGTTCTCCGTCCTGGTAGTTGAACCGGTCCATGCAAGCATCCCTCGCAATGTCGGGGGCATCGCGGAACGCGAGGCCGTTCGAGCAACGGACGTCCCCGGCGCTACAACCACGGAAGCCGCAGCGGCGAGGACCAGAGACAAAGCACGCCCCACGTCTGGATTGCGATCGACGCCGCGATCAGCCCGCAGCCCCATCGGCTGAGCCGAGGGCCGATTCCCGCGGCGATCAGAATCATCAACATCGGGAGGTAGTCCATGCTGAAGCGATGCCCGAACTGCCAGAACCCGGAGTTGAAGTACATCAGCAGCGGCGCCAGACAGACGGCGATGGAGACGGCGGCGGCGCGCACGGATGCGGACTGGCGGATCTGTCGCAACGCGGCCAGGGCGTAGAGCGCAGCCGGCGTTGCGATGACGAGGCTCAGGCCGCGCGGATCGTACCCAAACCAGGGGAAACCGGCACCGGGTTTCGGCCAGGGCGGGGCGAGGAAGAACCAGAATACGTTGCGCGGCACGTACCGCAGGCTGAACTGGCCGAAGGCCTGCATCGATGCCAGGCCTTCGCCGCGCAGCAGCATCCTTTCATAACCGAAGTCGAAGGCGTCGCCGAATCGAGCGGCGTTGTACCAGCCCAGCAGCGCGGCCGCCGCGATCGGTGCAGCCGCCAGTCTCGCCAAGTCTCGAAACCGGCTGGGCAGCAGGAACGGCGCCGCGAAGAACAGGCAGGTCAGCCCTGCGGTGGGCCGTGCCATCACGGCGCAGGCGATGCAGCCGCCCAGCAGCCAGGATCGGTTGCGGCCCACGCGTTCGATGAGGGCCAACAGCATAGCGCAAAGCGCCGCTGCGTGGGCCAGATGCCAATCGCCGCCCATGTCGGCGTTGTGCCAAACGGCCGTTCCGAAGGCGAACAGAAGCACGAAGCCGATTCTCGTTGAGACCGGCCACGGCGGCCTCTGGAGCAACCGGTGCAGCCGTGACGCCGCCACGTCGAAGAGCAAGACGTTGATGATGCTCAGCAGGCGACAGACCGTCGCGACGTTGATCGTCGGGCCGAAGAGCGCCACGTACGGCAGAAGCAAGACGGCCGGCAGCGGCGGATAAGGGCAGTAGAATCGACCAGGCTCGTCGGCAGGAATCAGCTCGCTGTGGGCGCGGTCGTCAGCCGGCGCCTCGAAATCGAACCGGCCTTGCAGGAACGCCTGCGCAAGCGCGGGGAAGTGCGCCCGCCACGGACGGCCATCGCCGCTCGCCTCCGCTCGAACATACTGAGCCGTGACGCTCGGCAGCCCCAGATAGACGGTCGCCGTTGCCACGAGCAGGGCTGCTTGAATCCAGAACGAGCGCCGTTCGTTCGTTTCCGGCATGGAGGTCATCGTCGGGCTGGATTCGATCCGCGGCGGCACGACCTGTCAAGTTGCCGCCCGCGGGGCCTACGGCTTGTATCCGGAGAGAACCAGCGTGTCGTTCTGCCCGCCGAAGCCAAACGAATTGCTCAGGCAGACGCGCACGTCCGCCTTTCTCGCCTGGTTCGGTACGTAGTCGAGGTCGCATAGCGGGTCCGGCGACGCGTAGTTCGTCGTGGGCGGGATGATGCCGTCGCGAATCGCCAGCACGCACGTGATCAGCTCGCAGACGCCGGCCGCCGCGATCAGGTGCCCCAACATGCTCTTGATGCTGCTGACGGGGACCTTCCGTCCTACGTCGCCGAAGACAGCCTTGATGGCCAACGTCTCGATCTTGTCGTTCTCCTGCGTCCCGGTGCCGTGCGCGGAGATGTAGTCGATATCCTCCGGCCGCATATGGGCGTCCTGAAGCGCCGTCCGCATGGCCGCGATGCCGCCGCGCCCGTCTTCGTGAATATCCGTGATTCGGAAGGCGTCCGCGGTCGAGCCGTAGCCGAGCATCTCGGCCAGGATCTTCGCTCCGCGTGCCCGGGCGTGCTCCAACTCCTCCAGGATGATGATGCCTGAGCCCTCGCCGAGCACGAAGCCGTCGCGCGTGCGATCGAAGGGACGGCTTGACGTCGCATAATCGTCGTTGCGCGTCGACAGGGCCGTCAGGCGATTGAAGCCCGTCGTCCCCAACGGATGGATCATCGAATGGCAGCCGCCGGAGATCATGATGTCGGCGTCGCCTCGGCGGATCATCTTCATCGCTTCGCCGATGGCCTGCGTGCTTGCGGCGCACGCCGTGAGGATGTTGAAGTTGGGGCCCTCGACACCGAAAAGCTGGGCGATGTGGCCGGCGGCCATGTTCGGCTCCTGCTCGGCCTCGCTCGTCTCGCGCAGGCGCGCAGCGGCGACCTCCGCCCATCGCCGCGTGTCGAGCTTCTTCTCGGCGTAGTCCCAGCCGTCCACCGCGGCCGCTGCGAAGTTCTCGAAGTCGATCGGCCCTTCGCCGCCGCCGAGATAGACGCCGCCCTGCGTCCTGTCCAGGCCGGCAAGCTTGTCGAGGCCGGAATCCTGCCACGCGATCTTCGCCGCGGCCAAGGCAAAGCCCGCCTGACGGCTCACGTCCTGGTGCGTTTCGTAGTCTGCCCCGAGGAACCTGCGCAGATCGAAGTCCTGGACCTGAGCAGAGAACTGCGTGGGAAACGTGGAGGCGTCGAAGACCGTGGTCTTGCCGATCCCACTATCGCCCCTCAGAAGCCGCGCCCAGGCCGTCTCGATCTCGTGTCCCAGCGGCGTGACCCATCCCATGCCCGTGATGACGACGCGACGGCTCATGCACGATACCTCCGGATCACCAATGCCGCGGTCTGGCCACCGGACATGGCGCTGCTGACGGTCAGGGCGACTTCAATCTTGGCGTCAATCGGATCGCCGCGGACGACGTTGAGGCCGCAGGCAGGATCCACCTCTTCGGTATTGAGAGAAGGCGGGATCGCCCCGCGGTACATGGCCATGGCCGTGCAGGCGACGTCGATGGCCCCGCTGCCGGCGCCGTTGTTGCCCAAGGCGCCCTTCGTGGCCAAAACGGGAACCTCCTCGCCGCGGCCGGCCAGAGCGGCGCGGATGCCTGCTGCCTCGGCCGCATCGTGCGCCCGCGTCCCGACGCCGAAGGCGTTCACGAGGTCAACTTGTTGCGGCGTGACGCCCGCGTCCTTCAGGGCCTTCTGGATGGCCAGAGCCAAGCCGCGTCCATCCTGCTGGGGCCGAAGCCAATGCGCCGCGTTGACGGCCGCACCGAAGCCGACGATCTCACCGTAAATCCTGACGCCGCGCTTCAGAGCCCGGTCCATGTTCTCCAGCACGAGCAGTCCGCCGCCTTCGCTGATAGCCATGCCGGCCCGCGCCGCATCGAACGGCCGCGACGCTTGGTTTGGCCGGTCGTTGCAGTCCGCGACGACGCGGCCGAGCAGCGACTGCCGCATCAGGCTCATGGGGTTGATCTTACTTTCCGCGCCGCCGCAGATGCAGACGTCCGCGTCGCCGCGCTCGATCGTGCGAAAAGCCTCCCCGATGGCCAGGTGCGAGCTGGCCTCGCCGCACGTGATCGTGTTGGACGGGGCCTGACAGTCGTGCACGATCGTAACGTGGCAGGCCAGCATGTTCGGCAGGAACTTGAGCAGCCAAAGCGGCGTCAGGTTGTTCATGCCTTCGGCGCCCCAGCGAGTCAAGCTGAAGCCGCGATCTCGGGCGGCCTCGGGGCGCTCGGCCGACGTGGCCAGGGCACCGGCCAATTCGTTCAAGTCCGCACAAATCAGGCCGGCCCCGATGTTCGCTCCGAACCGCGTCGAATCCACGTCGACCGGCCCGCTGACCTCGCCGCGATCGACGAGGCATTTCGTCTTCAGGTCCGCGTCCTTGACGGCGTAGTAGGCGGCCGTAACCGCCAACTCGATGTCGCGGGCCATGACCTTCGTCGCCTTGCGGTAGCCCTTCGGCACGCAATTCTTCACGTCGCAGCCGGGAACCTCGGCACCGATCTGAGAGGCGAAGCGGCCCGGGTCGAACGCCTGAAGTCGGGCGACGCCGCAGCGCTTCTCCACGAGACCATCGAAGGTCTCCGTGATGCCCAGGCCCAGCGGCGTCGCAACGCCTAATCCTGTGATGGCCACCCT
>CAZERK010000050.1:0-12670 GCA_964514515.1 uncultured Planctomycetaceae bacterium | reverse complement strand
ACTGCCCGCGGTACTTCGTGCCGGCGCCCATCATGGCCAAGTCCAGCACGACGATCCGCTTGTCGGCGAGCAGCTCGGGCACGTTGTTGCCGACGATGCGCTGCGCGAGCCCTTCGACGATGGCCGTCTTGCCGACGCCAGCCTCGCCGAGCAGCACCGGGTTGTTCTTGTACCGCCGGCACAGCACGACCAGCACGCGCTCGATCTCGTTGAACCGACCGATGACGGGGTCGAGCTTGCCCTGCTTTGCCATCTCCGTCAGGTCGCGGCCGAAGGAATCCAGGGCCGGCGTCTTCGAGCGGCCGCCCTTTCGGGCCGCGTCGGGCGGCGTCATGCCCGGCACCTGCGACGCCTCCTCGCTCGTCTCTCCCGCGCCGAGCAGGTTCAGGACTTCCTCCCGCACCTCTTCCAGCTTGATCCCCAGGTTCATCAGCACCTGGGCCGCCACGCCGTCCTGCTCTCGCAGCAGGCCCAGCAGGAGATGCTCCGTGCCCACGTAGTTGTGGTTCAGATTGCGGGCTTCCTCGATGGCGAATTCGATGACCTTCTTGGCGCGGGGCGTCTGCGGAAGCTTGCCGATCGCGACCATCTCCGGGCCGCTCTTGACCAGTTTCTCCACTTCCATGCGGACCTTGCGAAGATCAACGTCCAGGTTCTTGAGGACGTTCGCCCCAACGCCGCTGCCTTCCTTGACAAGCCCGAGAAGGATGTGCTCGGTCCCGATGTACTCGTGGTTGAACCGTTGGGCTTCCTGGTTCGCCAGAGCCATGACTTTGCGCGCTCGGTCTGTAAATCGCTCGAACATGCGGTCTTATACCTCTTCTTTGTGGTCGCGTCTGATGGCAGTCTAGGGCCGCGACAGACGCGTCCATCGCCGAGGCCGGCTTCGCACCGCCGGCAGTCGCGACGGGACGGATGTCTTATGAATCATCCCGCCGTTCCGATTTCTCGGACCCCTTGGCGGTCGCACGGGCGGGGCACAACCGCGGGCCCCCTCGTGCCTCGCCCAGCCCCGTCAGATTCTAGCGGCCACCGACGGCGCCTTCAAACCGCGATGCTACCGGACGCGGAGCGGCCTGACGCCGTTTCAGTAGCGACTATCGGATTGCCAAGCCGCTCGATGGAGAATCAATGCAAGGCGTTCGCATGCTTCGTAATGGTCATGGTCTGCGCGCCGGGCGACACGCGGCCGTGGCAAAAGGGGGCAAGCACCTCGCGAAATGCCGTTTTCGGCAACGTCGGCCGTATCGGGACTCGGAGCCAGCCCCCTTCTGCCGGCGCAATCTGACGAAGGTGCGAAACAAGACAGCCGCCGGCCTTGGCCGACGGGGGGCCGGAAGACGTGCAACGCGGCGTTCCTCCAGGGCAATTGCATTCTCGCGATCAGAGCCGCGACCGTGAGGGAGCGGTCACGACGCCGGGCGCGAAAACCGCTTCCTGACCCCGATCCATCGGGACGGTTCTATTCAGACTTGTACCGATCGAGCGAACAGGGCGAGAATGCGATTGCCCTGGGCGTTCCTCGCCGCGGTGACGGCCCGCGGCGCATCGCCCGATCGCGCCATCTATAATCGTCCCGATGGACGCGATCTACCTCGACAACAACGCGACGACGCAGACGGCTGCCGAGGTCGTCGCCGCCATGCAGCCCTACTGGCGCGACCAGTACGGCAATGCGTCCAGCATCCATCGCATGGGACAGGCCGCACGGCACGCAGTCGAGAACGCCAGGCAGCAGGTCGCCGAGCTGATTGGCGCGCGGCCGCGAGAAATTATCTTCACCAGCGGCGGCACGGAGTCGGACAACCTAGCCATCCTCGGCACGCTGGCCGCGCACCCGACCCGGCGCCACGTCGTCACGACGGCCGTCGAGCACGCTGCGGTGTACGACTTGTGCAAGCGTCTGGTGTCGCAAGACGTCCGCGTGACGTTTGTCGGCGTCGATGCCGACGGCCGCCTGGACCTTGAAGCGTTGAGCGCCGCGATCGACGGCGATGCCGCGCTGGTCAGCGTCATGCACGCCAACAACGAAACCGGCGTCATCTTTCCGATCGATCGCGTGGCGGAGTTGACCGCGGCCCGTGGCGTCCCGTTGCACGTGGATGCGGTCCCGGCCGTCGGCAAGATCGCCGTGGACGTGAAGGCCCTCGGCGTCGATCTGCTGAGTCTTTCCGCCCACAAAATTCACGGCCCCAAGGGCGCGGGTGCGCTGTACGTGGCGCCCCGGACGCGGCTGCGCAGCCTACTCGCGGGCGGGCGCCAGGAACGCGACCTCCGCCCCGGAACGGAGAACGTCCCGGCGATCGTGGGCTTCGGCGTCGCGGCCCGACTTGCACGCGATAAGATTCTGCCTTCCGCACCGGCCGTCGCGGCCTTGCGAGATCGACTGGAGGCGGAAATCCGACGTCACGTCGGCTGCGCCCGCGTCCTCGGCGACCGAGGCGGCCGCCTGCCCAACACGGCGTGCATCGCGTTCGAACGCCTGTCCGGCGAAGCGGTCCTCATCGGCTTGAGCGAACGGGGTGTCTGCGCCTCCAGCGGCTCGGCATGCAGCAGCGGATCGCTGGAGCCCTCCCACGTCTTGCACGCAATGGGCGTGCCGCAGGCCCTCGCCCACGGCGCAGTCCGCTTCAGCTTGAGTCACGAGACGACCGAGCAGGAGATTGACCGGGCCGTCGCCGCTGTTGTCGAAACCGTCCGCCGTCTCGAGGCGCTCAATCCCGTGGGATGACGTCCCACCGCCGCACGACGATTCGCCAGGAAGGATGGGCGACGGCAGGATCGAGCCGGTCCTTCCATCGTGCGTCGGGATCTTGGAGATACTGCCACGTCTGCGACACCGAGAAGGACCGTGCCAGCACGCCGTAGAGTTCGCCCCAGTTGTCAGCGAGTTCCTGGTAGCCCGTCGTCTCGATCGTCAGCAGCCAGGGAACCGGGGCCGTCTCCATCTGTTCGAGCACCGTGCTCGGCGTGGCGCAGGCGACGTCGAGGTTCCGCAAGTCCTTGGACGGCAAGTCGGCCAGTCGTCGCCAGGTCTGCGGATCGACCCGCCAACTCGGGCCGGCCTGCGCTTCCGCCCCCATCTTGGCGTAGCGCAGCCCGAAGTAGTATCGCGCCGACGGGTGCGTCATCACCCAGCGCGACGGCTCCAGGGGCTCGTCGTGGGTCGCCAGGTCCTCCATCACCTGCTTGAACGGATCGAGCCACCGCAGGCTCGACCAGCCTTGCTGCCGGACGAGGTTCACGCCGCAGCCGATCCATCCGACGACCAACCCCAGGACCGCCGCACGGGCGGCCACGCGGATATCCACGAACTGCGGCACGCGGAAGCCCCGCACGATCAGCGCCGCCGCCAACACGCCGACGATCCCGCTGAACGCCATCACGTACTTGTCGATCATCGTTCGGGACAGAACGCCGACGACCAGGCACCCCAGGGCCACGGTCGCCACGGCCCGGACGCCTCGCCATTGATTGAGCAGCAAAACGATCAGACTGAGCGTGCAGACGGCCAGCGGCGCCCAGACCCACCAGACGCCGATGGAGGCGAGATTGCCCGCCAGAAGCGCCATGACCGTGCGAGCCAACGTCGCGGCCACGGACCGCCAGCCTTCCGACGGCGCATCGAAGGCGACGATCTGCCGCACGAACGCCGGCATCCAGGGCGCCCACAAGATGAGCAGTCCGACGGCCGCCCGTATCCAACGGCGGATGACGTCCGGCCGGCGTCGGCTCCGCCAGACGCCTACGCACCACATGAACCCCGCCACCGCCGGCCCGAAGAAGTTCGTGTAGCAAAGGCCCGCCGCCGCAAACGCCCAGCCGTTCGCCAGGGACCGCGACACGGGCAACGGTCCCGCGATGCGTCCGGTCAGCACCAGCAGCAGGGCGGCCAACGCGAACATCAGGCTGTACCAGCGGGCGGCGAATCCGAAGAACAGATGGGCCGGGTGTACGGCGCAAAGCAGCATCGCGACAATGCCCGTCGTGCGGTCGAACCAGGTCTGCCCGGCCAATCGGATGAAGACCAACCCGGCCAAGAACAGCAGGATGGACGGGATTCGCAGGGCCAGCGGCCCAACGCCGAACGCGTGGACCCACAGATTCTCGAGGATGTAATACAGCGGAGGATCGGGTTCGACGCCGTGCCATAGCGCCGTCACCATGTCGTCGATTGCCATGGCGTAGCGGCGGCAACTGAAGGCTTCGTCGTCGAAGACGGTGTAATGCCCCGCGCCCCAGAGCATGAAGCCGCCGACGCCGATCAGCGTCAGCACCGTCCAGCGATCGAGCATCTGGCGAACCATGCCCACGCATCCGACCTGTCGCGACCGCCGCGATCTGGGACTTCACGAACAGTTCGTCCCCGGCAAGGCTGCCGCCGTTCCGTGCAAGCCGGAGCGCTGCGCCTATGCCGTGCGGATTCTACTGCCGAGCCAGCGCCGGGGAAGCGCCGCTTACGAAGCGAACCGGCGTGCCGACCCGCACGATCTTCGCCAGCCGCAGCACGTCCCAGTTCGTCAGACGGACGCAGCCGTGCGAGCCCGTCTTGCCGATCATCGCCGGCTCAGGCGTGCCGTGGATGCCGTATCCCTTCAGGCTCAGGCCGATCCAGCACAAGCCGACGGGATTTCGCGGTCCCGGCGGGATTTCCAGGCAACGATCGACGCCCTTGACCTCCGGCCATTTCTTCGGATCGAACAGGTAGATCGGGTTCATCGCGACGGACGCGACGCGGCATGGCCTGCTCGGCAGGTCCTTCTCGTGCTTGGCGATCGAACAATGAAACATCGCGACGGCCCGACCGGCCGCGTCCAACGCCCGGACCGTCTTCGCGAGGAAGTCGACCTCGATTCCGGCTGCTTGCGGCATCTCCTTCGGCGGCACGACGTTGGGCAGCCGCAGCGTGTCGCCGGGCTTGAGGGTCTTCAGGTCGACGTCCGGGTTCAGCCGTGCCAGAAGCCCGAGCGTGCAATGCCCCCGCTCCGCGGCCAGCGACGCCAACGACGCGTAGCCGAGCCGTCGAGCCTGCGACTTAGCGACCCAGTCCTTCGGCCAAGGCCCGACGAGCGCCATGTCCGTATCGGTCAGCGCGTAGCGGACGAGCGCCGGCTGCGCGTCGACGCCGAGGGCTCGCCGCGTCTGCGGATCGAACGAGCCGGTAACGGCCAGGCCCTTGCTCGCTTGAAACGCGCGAAGCCCCGCCAGCGTCTTCTGACCGATCTTCCCGTCGATCAGCCCGGGCGAGAAACCGGCACGATCGAGGGCCGCCTGGCAGGCGACGGGATCGGTCGCGGCGGTCGGCGCCCGCTCGTCTTGCGGCGGCGTCGATCGGATAGCCTTACCCGGCCGCCCCAATAACGAAACGAACGCACCGGCCCCCGTCGACGCGATGGTCTCGTCGCCTGATACCAAGGCGCTCTCGGTCTCAGGCACCGCGCCGAAGGTCGGTTCTGTTGCCTCCTGGACTTCTGTCAGCCTGTTCGTGTCCTGGCTCAGCGGCTGCCCGGTCGGGCGCAGGAACCGCTGGGCGGCCGCGTCATGAGGATAGATGGCCGCACAGCTGAGCAGCAGCACGCGTGCGCGCAACACGTTGCGCTGGAAGGCAGTCATTGGGATCCTCCTGGCGAGGGCGAGGCGTCAGCGACGGTATCCTGTTTGTATCGGCAAAGTCTGACGAGAGACGCTACGCCCGGGAATCGTCGGGGCGGACCATCGCAAACGCTGTCAGCGGGTTGCGATCGCGCGCGCTGCCTTGCTGCCCCGGCGTTTCCCGACTGTTCCCGATGCAGCCAACGAGGCCGCCATCGCCTACCTCGTCCCGCCGGGCTGGCGTTTCCAGAGCGTCGCGGACGCAGCCAACACGGCCGTAGCGGCTCCGATGACTGGGCGATCCTCGCAGGACGCGGCCCATCGCAATGCCGATACATGCAGGATGCGGCGATTCGCGGTATACTCCGTTCCGGTCGCCCGCCCGCACAAGGAGCCTGACCATGATGCCGCCGGAAAACCTGTTGGCGTTTTTCCAGAGTATCGGCTGGCCCGAGATGCTGGTGGTCGGGATCATCGCCCTCCTCATCTTCGGAAGACGCCTGCCGGAAGTCGGTCGCTCGTTGGGCAAGGGGATTGTCGAGTTCAAGAAGGGGCTGAAAGATACGAGCGACGAGGTCAAGCAGTCCCTGCCGACCGAACCTGACGGGTCGTTTTCCCAGCCCGATCGCTCTTCAAAAAAGAACGACAGCGAGACCGATTCCCACGCCGGCTAGAGCGCTTTGCGCCTCCGAGTAGCGTCGCCCCCCTGTGGACGACGCAGGTTCGCCAGCGGCGCTCGATTTCCTGACGCGTTGGGCGTCCCGGCGCGCCGAGTACGCTACGGTCGGTTGCAAACCGGCCTAAGCCTGACGCCCCGATTCTTTCCGCCGACCCGTTGGTTCTGAAAGCCGCAACTTCCTCGCGTCTTGATTGCCTCTCTCCGTTGCTGCGTCCCGAGCTGCCTGGGCCCCTTTTACCCGTGCCCGGCGTCGCGCGGCAGGAACCGTCAATCACGTTCGCCCGACAGCAACTCGCCCAGCAGGGCAATCGTCTGCTCAACGATGGACGGCGTCGCGTGGCCGGGGACTTCCAACGGCTGAACCAGCGCGAAACCGATCGCCGCGTGAATCAACTGCCACGCCAGTCCGGCGGCGGACACGTCGCGGCGAACCTGACAGGCCGTCTGCGCCCGCTCGATCACGTTGTTCAGGAAGGCCGCGTATTGCTGATAATGGTGCGGCAGCGCTGCGGAGACGCTGGGCTCGTTGAACTCCGCCTGGGCGCTGAAGATGACCCGATAGCACTGCCTCATGCGGGGATCAGCGACCGCCGGATTCATCCGCAACAAGACGCGGAGCTGGTCGAGCGGCGATTTGATGGGGGCGATCGACGTGCGCCATTCGCGGAGGACCTCGACGCCGACGTGCTGGAGCAAGGCGACGAAAAGGTCCTGCTTGCCGGCAAAATGCTGATACAGAACGGGCTCCGTGACGTGGGCAGCCTTGGCGAGTCGCGCCGTCGTCGTTCGGTGGTATCCGTGGCTGGCGAAGCAATCGACGGCGGCCTCCAGCAGTTGGCGGCGGCGGTCTCGTGCTTTCATGCGAGGGGCCATGCCCGTCCCTTCCATCAGAACGCTGCGCCGTGCGCGAGTTCGTCAGCCGAGTCCGCGGGAAGCGCTCGCTCATCCGTCGACCTGCGGCGAAGCAGGCGGTTCCGCACACAACGGACGGTTCGCGCCGCCATTACCGGCAAGACTGCCGCCCTCGGCGCCGCCCCGACGCCGACGGAATCGCCGGCCATCCATCAGAAACGTCACGCGGCGCATCGCCTGTTCGCTCAACAAGCCTGCCAACGTCTTCTTCGCCTCCCGGATGGCGGTGCGGCGCGTCACGTGGGCCAGCAGGATTCGTTCGTTCTCTAGCTTCTGGATGATCCGGGCGGCGTCGCGGACGTGCAGGTGATAGCCTGCCCGAGCCCGACGAACGTGGTCCGCCTCGAAGAACGTGCATTCGAGGATCAGGACCTTCGCACGACGGACCGTCTCGATCTCCATCCAGGCGCCTTCCGCGGTATCGCCGCAATAGGCGACCAACGGGATGTCGATCATGTTCTCGATCTGCTCGCCGCGCCGCTTGAGCTCGGCGAGTTCCGGCCCCGTCCGGTCGGCGTACTCCGGCTTGAGCTTGTGCCGCCGCTCGACGACGCAGAAGCCGAGCGATGGAACGCCGTGATTGGGGGCAAACGCGACCGCCGTGAGCCCGCGGCGCAGTTCAAACGTCTCACCCGGCTGGAGCCCCACGATCTTGAACGGCGAGAGATGGCCCTCGATCCGTCCCCAGACGTGCATTAGCTCCTTGAGCGGTTGCTCCAAAGCGGACGGGACGAGCACGCAGCCGGATTCGTTGCCGACGAAGTTGCGCTGGCTGAAGTAGTAGGCGATGCCCGCAGCATGGTCCATGTGCCCATGGCTGAGGAGAACGTGGTCCACGGCCAGGATTTCGGCCGGCGCCTTGCCGACGTCGAAGCAGACGTTCAGCTCCGGTACGGCGATGACCGTTTCCTCGCCCGCCACGCTGTAGCCCAGCAGCCGAATCCCTCCCAAGTTGTGTTCGATCAAACGTCCGACCACGTGGTTCGCTCGCCCTCGAGTTCGCAATCTTCGCTTGTGGTGCCGCCTCCGCCTCTAACGGCTCCCGCTCTCGCTCAGGTTCGCTCTCGGCGAGCCGGCCAGTCTAAGCCAAGGCGAGACGCGACGGCACGGGCACGATCGCTTTTTTTCTTGACACCCATAAGGTGCGGTTTTAGCTTCATCCCCACGCTATATATAGGGGGCCAACGGCGCAGGCGATCGGGGCTGCGGCATCCATGCAATGCCCATTCTGCAAAGAGCAGCGAACCGACAAGGTCATCGATTCCCGCGCCACCGAAGGCGGCAAGGTGATTCGACGCAGGCGCGTCTGCGAGGCCTGCGGCAAACGGTTCACGACGTATGAACGCGTGGAAGACAGCGCCCGACTGCTCGTCATCAAAAAGGATGGCAGCCGCGCGCCGTTCGAGCATGAGAAGCTGCTGGGCGGCGTGCAACGCGCCTGTTGGAAACGCCCGATCAGCACTGACCAGTTGCAGACGCTGGTCGACGAAGTTGAGGAAGAGGTGTTCCGCAAATTCGACAGGGAGGTCCCGAGCTCCTATCTCGGCCGCGCGGTTGCGGTCCGCCTCTTCAAGCTCGACAAGGTGGCCTATCTCCGATTCGCCAGCATGTACCACGAGTTTCAGGTGGTCGACGATTTCATCCGCGAGGCGCAGGATATTCTGGCCCGTGATCAGCACGACATCATCGGCCAGCAGGAATTGTTCAATGGGTAATCCATCTTCTCGCGCGGGCGCCATCCTCATCCGCAAGCGAGACGGCGGCTTGGAGCCGTTCGACCCGGCCAAGCTCCGCGGCAGCATCCGCCAGGCGCTGCTGTCCGCAGGCGAGCCGAGCGGCCTCGACAACGCCGTAGCCAACGGCCTCGCCGAGGCGATTCATGAATACGTGGACAAGGGGAGCTGCCGGGCGGCCGTCCCCTCCCGGCAAATCCTGGAATTGGTCGAGATGGTTCTCGCCCAGACGGGCCACGACGAGGCCTCGATGGCGATCCGCCAGCATGCCGACGTGCGCGATCGCCAGCGCCGCTGGCAGTTGGTCGCCGAGCGCACGGCGCCGGACGGCCGGTTGGTCCAGCGCCGATGGAACAAGGCCCGGCTGGTTCGGCACCTGCAACGCGAACATTTGCTTGACGCGCCGGCGTCACGGATGATTGCCGGCCGCGTCGAGCAGTTGGTGCTGGGCTGCGGCTTGAAGGTCGTCACGGCCGAGTTGGTCCGCGAGATGGCCAACAGCGAGCTCTTGGCCTGGGGCCTGCTGCCGTGTGCGCTGGCCGTGGCGGCTCCGCGGCGTCGGCGCCAGATGCACGGCGAGAAGATCAGGGATCGAACGGAATCATCGGAGAAATGATGCGCTCTTGGAGAGCGCTTCGGCGGAGCCTTTCACGGAAGAATGGGCGATACAAAGCAGGCTCCGCCGATCTTTCTTGAGCCTGTCGTCGGACCGCGCCGAAGTCGTTAGCGCCACGGCTACTCGGCCCGCGCGTCCCGCGACAGGCTTCTCCTTTGCGCCCGGCGCGGTCCCGGATTTCGCAATCACCCATCCCAGAACGCGAGTCGCCGTGAACAGCAACGGCGGTTCGTCGCAGCCCCTGGGTCTTCTTGTCCGACCGGATGGCGACAACTACCATAGCTCCCGACGCATGCACCGGAGCGGAGTCGGGCGATGAGCGCGAAGAAAAGACCGCCGGACGAGCCGATCCTGTTCCGATCCGAGAACGGATCGCTCAACACGATGCCGGGCCGCCGCCGTTCGTTGATTCTGCCCGCGTATCTGTCGCGAGAGGCCCAGCGAGAAGACTTCGCACGGCCCGAAGTCGGTCGCTCGCGCGAGATCATCCTGAAATGGGCGGACCTCGAGCAGCGCGGCCGCTTGGCGCAAACGAAGGAAACCTCGTTGGATGCAGAGTTCGCCCGCGAGGTGTTCGGCCAGGCCCTGGGCTATCGGCTTCAGACGGATTCGCCCGACGGCTGGGACTTGGAACGGCAGTTCACCGTATCGGGCATCGGTACGGCGGACGCCGCAATCGGCACGTTCGGTCCCAGCCAGCCAGGCCGGCCCGTTGCGGTTATTGAGCTGAAGGGCGCCGACGCGGATTTGGACGGCGACCGTTTCAACGGGCGTACCGCCGTCCAGCAATGCTGGGATTACCTGAACGCCCTTCCCGACTGTCCATGGGGGATCGTCAGCAACTTCATCTGTATTCGTCTTTTCCACCGCGACAGGACGCCGCTGGCCTACGAGGAGTTCACGCTCCAGGAGCTTCGCAGCGTCGAGCGGTTTCGCCAGTTCTATTGCCTCTTCGAAGCCGGCGGACTGCTGAAGCACGCCTTGGGCCAGCCCCCGCGGGCGCTGCGGCTCCTCGAGGAGACGGGCCAGCGGCAGCGAGAGGTCGGCGACGAGCTTTACGCCGCCTATCGCCGAAACAGGCTCTGGCTCATCCGGCACCTTCACAAGGAACGGGGCAAGCCGCTCGAAACCGCCATCAAGATCGCTCAACGGCTCATCGATCGGATCGTGTTCATCGCCTTCTGCGAGGATCGGGGGCTTCTCAAGCCCCGCACGATCGCTCAGACGTACGCCGCCGTGCCGCCGTTCGCCCGCGTGACGAACCCGCGATGGCGGAACTTCCTGGACCTGTTTCACGCGATGGACCGCGGGCATCGCGACCTCGACGTCGAGACAGGCTACGACGGCGGCCTCTTCGAGAGAGACGCCGAGGTCGACGACCTTCAACTCGACGACGAATGGACGGACTTCTTCCGAGAGGTCGGCGAGTACGACTTCCGCGACGAGGTCAACGTCGACGTGCTCGGGCATCTCTTCGAGAAGTCGATCACCGAACTCGAGAGGCTGCGACTCGGCGGTCTTTGGGATGAGGAGGAAAGAGAAGCGGGGGCTGCGGAAGCAGGGGCTGCGGGAACAGGCGAGACAGGGGGAACCGAAGGCAGCGAGGAAGCAAAAGGGGGGCCGGCGGAGCAAGGCCCATTGGATGTAGCGCCCAAGATGCCGAAATCGCCCAGACGCAAGCGATTCGGCATCTATTACACGCCGCCGGCTCTGACGCGATTGATCGTGCGCGAAACGGTCGAGGCTTTGATCAACGAGCGGTTCGACGCCCTCGCCCGGCGCCTCGGCGTGAATCCGAGCGCGGACCCTGCAAACGTTGAGGCGTACTGGCGGCAGTCCTTGGCCGTCCTGCGCGACATCAAGATATGCGATCCGGCGTGCGGCAGCGGGGCGTTTCTGATCCAGGCGTACGACGTGTTGGAGGAGTACTACCATACCGTCCTGAACGGCCTGGCTGACGTCCGCCGCGCCGAGGCGGAGAAGCTGGCGGAACGAGTCTCCGACATGATCCTGTGCGACAATCTGTTCGGGATGGACCTGTCGCCGGAGGCGGTCGAGATCACGCAGCTCGCGCTCTGGATCCGCTCCGCGCGTCGGGGCAGAACGCTCGCGGACCTGTCGCGGAACATCGTCCAGGGCAACAGCCTGGTCGCCGACGAGACGGTCGATCCGCACGCCCGGGACTGGCGGGCCGCGTTCCCCGCCGTGTTCTCGCGCGACGAGGCAGGCTTCGACTGCGTGATCGGCAACCCGCCGTGGGAGCGCCTGAAGGTGCAGCAGCGGGAGTTCTTCGCCCTGACCAATCCGGAGATCGCCGAAGCCGTCAGCGCCGCCGAACGCCGCAGGCTGATCGCCAAGCTGGAGAAGCAGAATCCCGACCTGAACGAGCGTTACCGCCAGGCGCGGCAGGCGGCGGATCGGATGTTGGACTACGCCCGAAACTCCGGGCAATATCCGCTCGCGGGCAAGGGCGACATCAACACGTACGTGCTGTTCGCCGAACTGGCCCGCAGGCTCGTCGCGCCCCACGGCTGCGTGGGCCTGCTGGTCCCCTCCGGCATCGCGACGGACGACACGACCAAGGACTTCTTCGCCGCGCTGGTCGATTCCCAGGCGTTGAGCAAGCTGTACGACTTCGAGAACAAGGCGCCGCTGTTCCCCGACGTTCACCGCTCTTTCAAATTCTCGACGCTTATCTACGGCGGCTCGAAGCGTCGGTCGGCGCGAGCGGATTTCGTGTTCTTCGCCCGAAATGTGGAAGACTTGGCCGAGAAGAAGCGTCATATCGCCTTGACGCCGGCGGATATCGCGCTGCTGAACCCGAACACGCGGACCTGTCCGATCTTCCGCACGCGACGGGACGCCAAACTGACCAAGGCGATCTACCGACGGGTGCCCGTCCTCGTCGAGCATTCGCGGGGTGATCGCGGCAATCCCTGGGGCATCCGCTTCTTCACGATGTTCCATCAGACGAACGACGCCGAGCTGTTCCATACGGCCGAGCAGCTCGCCCAGGCGGGCTTCAAACGCACGGGCAACCGCTGGACCAAGCGCAAGGAGGTCTTCCTGCCGCTCTACGAGGCGAAGATGATCCAGGCCTATGACCATCGCGCCGCGAGCGTCATAGGCCTGGATCAT
>CAZERK010000049.1:3544-12674 GCA_964514515.1 uncultured Planctomycetaceae bacterium | reverse complement strand
CGGTATGCGGAGTCCGAGCGCCTGCACGGCAAGACGCTGGAGGCGCGGCGGCGCGTGCTCGGCGACGCGCATCCCGACACGCTCGTCTCTGTACACAATCTCGCCCGCGCGTACCAACAGCAAGACCGCCTCACGGAGGCGGAGCCGCTGTACCGAGAGGCGATGGCAGGTCGCCGTCGCGTCCTCAGCGACAACCACCCGAACACGCTCGCCTCGATGGCGTACCTCAGCCAGACGCTCCTCAGCCTCGGCCGATTCGATGAGGCCGAGTCGCTCGCCCTGGAATGCCACGAGCGGCTGCGCAACAGCTTCGGGCCGAAGAGTCGCTACGTGCGCGATGCCGTCGAGCTGCTGGTGAACCTCTACGAGCAGGCGGGGCGTCCGGAAGAGCTCACCGTCTGGCGCGCCCGGATGTCGGAGCTGGACGCTTCGACGAGTCGCCCCACGTCGCAGCCTTGACGAACGCGCGGTCGTTTAACCGCGAGCCGAAGGTGAGCGCTGAGCGGCATTGCCCTTCACCGTCATCCGACGCCGAGGTCCGTGTTGCGCCAGAACACGTTCACGTTCGGCTCGCGATCCAACCTGTCCAACTCCTCGCGGAACCACGCCTTGATCTCCTCGTCCATGAGGCCGCTGCTCAATCGGTTCTCGGTAAAGAGGTTCACGAAGCCGTACGTAAACTTGCCCCGCAACAGATCGACGTCACGCCGGACGCCGTCGCGCGTCTGCCCGCGGAACCCCACCAAGAGGCAGATCGAATCCGTCAGGGCGGCCACCTCGTCGGGCCCCGACCAATGCATCGCCTTGTTCAGGACGCCGTTGCGAAGCGCGTCGTCGAACGTCTCGACGCCGAGGAAGATGTGCGTCTGACACCCGAAGAACGCCCGCGTCTCCTCGAAAAGGCCGCGATACGCCCAGCAGGATTCGGTGAAGAAATGACTAATCTTCCGGACGACGAGCAGACCGCGAATCCGCTCTTGCACGCCGCGCGGCAGTTCCTGGATCGACCCGCTGTTGATGACCTGCAATCGCCCGAACTCCCCCGTCACCTTCGCGAGGTTCTCCTCCGCGACGCGGTGAATCAGCGCCTCGTCGCGCGTGTTGTCATCGATGTAGTCGCAGAAGCTGCATCGCCCCCAGGTGCAGGGCAGCCCTTTCAGGAGAACAACCTCGCGCGGCATGGCGCCGGTGTATCGGGCATAGCGAATCAGGTCCATCGCGACCTATACTATGCGACGGATGAGCGCGCGGCCATGCCGACTGCTGCGTCGCCCGTTCGTTAGAAAGGCGCGCCGCGGCCGTTCTACGATCAGAGCCCAGGCGGCCCCCCGCCGGCGAGCGCGACAAGCGGTCTGGCGCGGTCAGCACGAGTCGCGACCGTCAGTCTTCCTTCCTGGATTGACGCCCGACCGCCGAGTCCTTCAGGGTCGTTGGATCGATGACGAACGTATTGCGAAGCGAAGAACTGGCCCTGACGGATTTCGTCGACGTCGCGACGCTCCAGTCTCTCCAGGACGGCTTCGCGGCCCTAACCGGCGTCGCCACCAGCATCCGCGACCCGCTCGGCCGCCCGATCACCAAGACGTCCGGAGAGCCGCAATTCTGCTCCGTGATGAAATCCTCCGCTTCCGGCCAGGCGGCATGCCGAGCCTGCCACGCGGAGGCGTCCCAGGCCGTCGTACACACCGGCGGACTGCATCGGTCGAAATGCCACGCAGGCCTGACGCAACTCGTGGCGCCCATCGTCGTGGACGGCCTGCACCTCGGAGCGATCATTGTCGGAGACCGGCCGTTGCGTATGCCGGCAGGCACGTTCCTGGAGGAGCTGGCCGATCGGCACGGCATCTCGGCGGACGAGTTCACCGTCGCGGCGCACCGTCTCAAGCCCTGGCGCGATCGCGACATGACGGCCGCGGCGGCCTTCGTGCAACACCTAGCCAACACCATCGCGGAACTCTGCTATCAGAAGCACGAACTGGCGCGTCGCGTCGCCGACCTGACGACCCTCTACGACGTGACCTCGATGCTGGCGGGATGCACGGAAGCCCAGGAGATTCTCGACGGCAGCACGCGGAAACTCGTCGAGACGCTCGGCCTGCGCGCCGCGGCAGTCCGCCTCCTGGACGAGGAGACGGGCGAGCTTCGGATCGAGTCCGTCGCCCACGTCTCGATGAGCTACGTTGATACGGATCCCGTGCCGCTCTCCCAAAGCGCCATCGACGCCGAGGTGCTGGAGACGGGCCGGACGCTCTACATCGAAGACGTCCGCGAGGACCGGCGGACGTACCGCAAGGAGCGGATCATCAAGGAAGGGCTGGTCAGCACGCTCGTGACGCCGCTGACGTCCGGCGGCAAGCACGTCGGCGTCTTGCGAATCTACAAAGGCTGCGTCTATCCGTTCAGCGCCTACGAGGTCTCGCTGCTCGAGGCGATTGCCTCGCAGATCGCGGCGGCCATCGTGAACGCCCGCCTGCAGCAAGACGCCCGCGAGGCAGAGCGACTCGAACGGCAGGTTCGACTGGCGGCCGAGGTTCAGCGCCGGATGATCCCCGCCCAACCGCCGCCCCATCCGCATTACGAATTCGGCTGCATCCATGAGCCGAGCTCGCAACTCAGCGGCGACTTCTACGACTTCCTTCGGATGCGCGACGGCGGCATCGGTCTCGTGGTCGCGGACGTGGTCGGCAAGGGCGTGCCGGCGTCGCTGACGATGGCCAGCGCGCGATCGTCTCTCCGGGCGCATTTCAGATGGGAGACCGATCTCGCGAAGCTCGTCCGTCGCGTGAACGTGGGGCTCTGCAACGATACGCAGCCCGGCGAGTTCGTCACCGCGTTCCACGCCCTTCTCAGCGGCGACGGCCAGCGGCTGCAATACTGCAACGCGGGGCACGAGCCGGCCCTGCTGCTGCGAAACGGCGACATCGAAACCCTGGACGTCGGGGGATTGGTGCTCGGCCTGGACCCGGACGTCGACTACGAGACCGCCGAGACGGCGCTACGACCTGGCGACGTTCTCGCGTTCTTCACCGACGGCCTCATCGACGCGATGAACTTCAAGCACGAGCGATACGACCGGTCTCGCGTGTATTCATCGCTTCGGCTGCACGGTTCAATGGCGCCCGACGTGCCCGTCGAGCTCATCGCCAAGCAACTGCTCTGGGACGTCCGCCGGTTCGTCGGCCTCGCACCGCAAACCGATGACATGACGATCGTGGTCGTCAAGGTGCGATGACGCAGCTTCCGCGCGCTGGCTCTTTCGACTGCCGGTCCGGCCTGTTCTTCAGCGGGCGGGACAACGTGAGCACGCACGTCCACGCGTGACGGCGAATCGGCGGCAGCAGACGAAAGGCCGCCCTATCCAGCATCTCGAGCCCGGCCAGTAGCTTCGTGAAACCCGGCCGATCGCGAAACGGCACCGCCAGCAGCGAGAACAGATGGAAGTATCGCGCGCGCACGCCGTCGAAGCACGTCTCGGCCGCCGCGATGTCGGACATCATCAGCGGATGCTCGTCTATGGTTCGGAGGCTCGGCGTCCATCGCCGGTACAGATTGATGAGCGGATTGTGCCCCAACGGCTCGATGAAGACGGCCCGGCCGCCCGGTCTGAGCACGCGAGCCAACTCCGCGTAGGCGAGGTCCAGGTCGAGATGATGCAGGATCGCGATGCCGCAGACCAGATCGAATGCGTCCGCCGGGAACTCGAGGGCCTCGGCGTTCATCGAGAGGAACACGGCCTCCGTCAGGCCCTCGCGTCGCGCCCTGTCCTTTGCCCGTGCGATGGCCGCATCTGAGATGTCGATGCCCGTGACGTGCGCGCCGCGTCGGGCGAGTTGGAAGCCGCAACTGCCGGGCCCGCACCCGTACTCGAGGACGCGCTTGCCCGCGAGGTCGCCGCCGAGTCCCTCCAGGAAACAGCGGCGGCCGGAGCGAGAGATCGAGTAGTACTTGCCCGCGCCGTATTCGGCGCCGTCCAAGTTGCACCGGTTGTAGAACGACCGTTCGCGTTGGATGCGCCGGTCCCGCGAGGACGCCGCTCCCCCACCGTCAACTCCTGCGACGGCTAACTCGCCCAAGTCGTCGAGACGCAAGCCGCCCGCCGTCTGTCCGAGCCTGTCCCGCCCTCCGGCATCCGTCACGACGCGCGCCTTTGGCAGCCTTCGTTTCAACGCCGTCGCATCCATCGATCGCTTCCGCCTGCTTCTGAAGAGCGTCAGGTCACCAGGCAGTCCGCCAAGTTGCGAGATCTCGGTCTCTCGAACATCAAGCCCGGATGGCTTGACGGCCGTCCTGAACGTCGTCGTGGCGATGGCTTGGGGTTGGCCGCTTCCCGCTGCTGGACGATCCCAAGGAGTCGCCGGTCAACGAGCTCGCGCCGCGTAAGCGACTGCAACGCGACGTTCATGCCGACCATAACGAACATCAATTCGAGGTATTCCTCGTTGTGGAACATGCCGTGGATGCAGAACGCAGCCTGCCCGAGCGCGAGTCCGCGAGACCAGTAGTAGGCCCACCGCATGTCGGGCGGCAGGCCCCGCGTCCTTCGCATGAATCGATAGATGCTGATCAGCGAGCCCAGGACGATGGCCAGCCAAATCGGGTGGCCCAGCAAACCGAGCTCCGCGGCGTTCTGAAGGAAGACGTTGTGTGCTGCCTTGGCGCCGCCAAAATAACGGTCCTTGGCAATCTCAAAGTTGTTGAAGCCGACGCCGATCAGCGGACTGTCGCGCAGGAGATGCTCGGCCGCCTTCCACGTGTTGAAACGCGACTTCGCCGATTTGTCCGTCCGGTACTCGATGATGGAGACGATGCGTTGCTGGACTTCCTGACCCGAGAGGGTGAACGCCACGACGGCGACCAGACCCACGGCGAACACGGCCCGCATTCGATACCGACTGCTCCACGCCATGCACAACAACACCACCGCAAAAGCCACGAAGCCCGCACGCGATCGCGAACCGATAATGCCCAGGCACATCAACGCAGAGAAGATGAGCAGCAACGCTCGCCATCGCGCGTGCTTCACCGACAGGCCGAAGTAGAAGATCATCGGCAGCGTCATGACGCTCATCAGGGCGAATAGGTTGTTGTCGTAGGTTCTGCCGTATACTTGATGCGGCCCGAGCAGGATCACTTTCAGGCCGCCCTTGATCGCCCAAAAGGCCGTGGCCATCGCCACGACGATGTAGAGAACGCGGAAGCGCCGGAGGTCGGCGGCGAGCCCCGTCAGCAGGACGACGACGAACAGTATCTTGACCAGGCTGCGGTAATGATAGGTGCTGTGCGACATCGAAAACGGCACGAGCGGGCGCGTCACCGTGATGTAGGCCAGTAGGAGGACGATCATCGCCAACATCCAGGACGGCTCAAACAACGGATTGCGCGTGAATCGCTTGAACACGCCGATGATCTCGCCCGTCTTAGGATCGCGCCTGGCTTCCAGGGCCGCCCGCTTGACGCCGAATGCAACGGCCCCCACGACCAGCGGCACGCCGACGAGTAAGGCGTCCTGGAAATCCGGCCTCCAACAGAGCAGCTTGGGCTGCATGAGCGAGACCACGTAGTAGACGCACAGCCCGAAGAACGGGCGAGCGAAGACGATCGGTAGGATGGCGAACAGCAGCGCAGCGTAAAGCGCGAAACGCATGATGGTCTTCCTCACGAACCCGTCGCGACCAACGCCCCTTCGGCCGTCGCAGCGCGGCGGCAGCGTTGACCGGCCGCCGTCGGCTCGACCAGACCGCAAAGCAACTCGTGCAGCCTCCCGGCCGCTTGCTCCCACGTGAAGCGGCGTTTCACCCAATCCCGCCCCGCCTGTCCCAGTCGGCGGCGGAGGCCGTCGTCCGTCAGCAGGCTGTCCATCGCCTCGGCGAACGCGCCTGGTTCCGACGAATCGACGAGCAGGCCGCAGCCGCCATCGGCGACGATCTCGATGCTCGCGTTGACCACCGCATCGCCGTCGGGTCGCAGCACGACGGCCGGCAGCCCGCACGCCAACGCCTCGACGAGCGAACCGCCGAACGACTCGCCTCGCGACGGGAACGCGAAGACGTCGCAGGCGTGCAAGAACGGCCGCACGTCCGCTTGTCGCCCAACGAAGCGAACCGTCGAATCAAGGCCTCGCCCGACAACCCGCCGTTCCAAACCGGCCCGCGACGGCCCGTCGCCCACGAGCAGCAGATCGGGGCGGCGACGACATCGGGCCGCCGCATCGATCAGCAATTCAAGGTTCTTCTCCGGCGACATCCTGCCGGTCCAGACGACGACGGCCTCGTTGTCGCCGATGCCCAGCGCGCCACGAGCCGCCCGGCGTTGCTCCACGCTCGGCGGCGAGAAGACCGTCGCGTCCACGCCGCCGTGGATCGTCTGGCATCGCTCGCTCTCCAAGCCGTAGGCCGCGATGGCCAGTTCGCGCGTTTGCTCGCTGTCGAAAACGACGGCGTCAGCGCGACGAAACGCCCGGCGCTCGTTTCTCCGTTTGAGTCGACGGTCGATCCAGAACGGGCCGCGTCGAACCACCGACAGCGCCGCCTGTCGAAGGCGATCCGCGCCGTCGTGGTGCAGCGTCGTCGATCCACAGACGAATAGGACCGGCGGACGGTCCGCCAACGCCGCGTACTCGGAGACAACTTCCGGCTGGCAGGAGATCACCAAGTCCCACCGCCTTCCGATGCGCCGCGCGATCCGGCGTGCCGCGCTCGACCGTGCGAGCGCTTGCAAGCACCAATGCGCCGGCCGATCGTGAAGAACCTCCAACCGCCGCAGCGCCATGCCGCGCACGGCGTCGCCCGTCACGTCAGTCTTCGATTGCTCGACGAAGAACGTCACGGCGGCTCCGCCGCGGCACAGCCTGGCCGCCATCTCCAACGCGCGGAGGGAGAGCCCGCAGATGCTCTCGTGCAGCGTCGGCATGTGCCAGGCGATGTTCATCATCTCGCTCGATCCTTCAAACAGCCGTCGGAGGACCTGCTGTCCAGGAACGTCTCTCGACTGCTCGCAGCGTTGCTCGCGAGTCTGGACAGCCGACGCACGAGACAACAAGGCTTCGCTCACGAACCTGCGTCGCCTACCCGCCTCGGGCGCGCCGGCTCCGGGAACGTCGCTGCTTTCAGACGAAAGACGCCCTGATCCGTGCCCGTGGTTCCCCGTACGAGTCCGCGCGAGTCCCAACAGCCTTCGTGGGACCCGACGAGGCGTATCCGCCCACGGAACGGAGAAGCCGTTTCCAGTCGTTTCCCGAATCGCACGACGCTGCATCCGGCTGATTCTCAGTACTGGTTCGCGAGGCGGCCGCCGGATTCGCCATCGCGTCGGAAGCCGAGCGTGCCTCGCCAAACGACGCCGTTGCAACGACCGGCAGCGACTCGGATGAACGCCCAACAGCACATTCGGCCAGCACCGCCGCAAATCGCCCGGTCAGGACGTCGCGACGGAATCGCCGGATTGCCCCGGCATCTCGCGGTCGCTGCAGTTGACCGGCTCGCCACCGATCAAAGCAGTCCGCGATAGCCGCCGACAACGAAGCCTCGTCAAGCGGGTGGTGCAGGACCGTGACGTTCCCAGCCTGCGCCAGCCAACGCGCCAACGCCGTCCCGGCATGCACAACCGCAAGCACGTGCCGCCCGAACGCCAGGTACTCGAACGCCTTGGCCGGGATGCACAATCGCCCGCCGTCGTTGGCCGGCGTCATCAGAAGCAGCAAATCCGCCCGAGCCATCTCGCCGATGGCCTGTCGGTGCGGGCGGTATCCCATGTCCTCCAAGCATGCCCGGTCCGCGTCGCTGATCGCACGCTTCTGCGAGGCCGCGATGCTGCCCACGACTCGAAACCGGATTCGGCCTGCGAGTTCGGCTCGGTCTGCCAGCAGACGTCGAAAAGCCCCCAATACGGGCTCGACCGATTGCTGGCGATAAAACGCGCCGACGTGCGCCACGGTGAACGGCCGATCCTCGGTCGACTCATGCCCCGTCGCGCCCGTCACGGGCGCGTCCGCTGGATCAAAGCCGTTCGTCACGACGCGGAGTCGTTCGTCCGTGGCTTTGCCACAGCGCCGGTCCGTCGCGCCGCCGTAACGCTCGGCCAGACGTTGAGCCAACTCCGGGCACGTCACGACGCATCGATCCGCCTGCGTAAGGACGGCCCGCTCGAACCAGCGCCAGCAACGGTCCTCGATCACGCCGCTCGGCTCGTAGGCGAAGTTGTCAAGGATCGGATCTCGCAAATCGGCCACCCAAGGAACCTTCAACCGGCGTCTCAGCAACAGCCCGACCAGGTGCGTCGCGTTCGGAGGCGACGTCGTGACGACGCAGTCGACGCGACCAGAAACCACGAGTTGGTGGGCACGGCGGACCGCAGCCGGCACCCAAAGCAACTCGTGCTCCGGAAGGCCAAAGCGATCAACCAGTCGCAGCATCCTCCAATACAAACGCTGTTCGAGCATCGCTGCCCAACGCGGAACTCGACCGCGGCGTTTCCATGGCGATGCGCATGCCTGGGCGATCACGGCCGGCTCCCATCCACCGACCCGCCAAACGCGAACCTGCGAAGGCAGATCGCGTTCGAGCGATTCGTCCAGCAGCGGGGTGCGTGCGTGCCCCGCCGTCAGCACCTCGACGCCCCAGCCGGCGGCCGGCAGGTACCGGGCCAGCTTCAGCGCTCGCTGCACGCCGCTACCGCCCATCGGCGGAAACGGGTAGGAAACCAACAAGGCGGTGTTCATGCGTGCCACGTTCAATTGGATCACCGTGCGCGATCCTGCGACGCAGATCGCAGCGGCAGAACTCCCGCTCGGCCGTTGCGGAGCACCGCAAGCGTCACACGCTACGGCCGACCA
Organism: uncultured Planctomycetaceae bacterium; assembly: GCA_964514515.1. Classification (GTDB taxonomy): domain Bacteria; phylum Planctomycetota; class Phycisphaerae; order UBA1845; family UTPLA1; genus CAZERK01. Next base: position 3,844 of record CAZERK010000049.1, on the reverse strand, counting down.
GGAGGTCGGCCGCTCCCTGCGCGCCCCTGGAATCGCGCACGGTGACTCAAACAAGATGCTCCCGAATCAGTTCGCGCACGCGCCAGGGGCACCAGCCGCGCGCGGCCGGCTCTTCCATCAGTCGGGCCAGCCCTCGTTTGATCCGCCATCCCGGCCGCAAAGACCGGGACGGAGCGAGACTTCCCTTGGGCAATCCGATCTCGTCCAAGGCTTGCAGCGTCTGCCGCACAACGTGCTCGACGGACGGCTGCCAGCCGCATTCGTCGTACCGGCACGGCGTTCCGAGGGGATTCCAGAACG
>CAZERK010000049.1:0-3534 GCA_964514515.1 uncultured Planctomycetaceae bacterium | reverse complement strand
GCCCAGCCTCGTCCAGCGGGCCTCGGCGCCGCAGCCCCAGACGTAATGCGGGCATCGGCACAGGCTCGCCAGGGGCAAGCCCCCCGTCGATGCCCCGATCGCCAGCCTCGCCCGAGACAACTGCCGAATCGCCGCGTCCAGCCGCGGCTCGTACATCTGCACGGTCAGCCCGGCCTGCCGAAGCTGTTTGGCCGCCGCCTCCCACCAGTCGCCGCCCATATTGCGTTCCCGCGCCATGCGTCGCACGCGCGGCACCAACACCACATCCACGTCGATGGACGACCGGATGCGCAACTCCGCGAAGCGCTGATGCGAGCGCGTCGTCGGAAACAACGTCGACGCCATGTCCGGAATCAGCAGGTCGTCTTCGTCGAACGCCAGACCGATGGACGCGCACGCCGCGCGCGCCAGCGCCGTGATTCGGCCCCGCAGCACCTCCCGAGCGACCGGTTGACCGTGGTCGTCGATACGATGATCCTCGCTCCGATGTCCCGGCAGGTCCGGCTTCACGATCGGGCAGAAGACGAACCGCCCGTCCTCGTCGGGCTGCACGTACAGGGCCCGCCGATCCGATTCGCCGCACACGATCACGCGATCGCAATCCTTCTCCGAGATCAGTCGTCGGACGCGGCCCTGCCAGCTCATCAGCTCCCAGCCGAACTCGCCGGGATAGGGCGCGACGACGATCATCTTGAATGACCGCTTCACAAAAGGCCTCCCGTCGCCGGCAGACGCGCGTTGACGGGCCAGTCCTCGATCAACCGTTCGAACGCCTCCTGACTCCCGACAGGCGATGCTTTTCGGCTGAGCCGGAAGGGATCGATCGGCCCGACGTTCAGGCGGCGCTGCATGTCGAGGGCGCCATGATGCCCCGTCGCCCTCGCCGCACGCTGCGAATCCGCGTTATGGTCCCGCTTCAAACCGAAGGGATAGGCCACCGCCACGGGCTCGCACCGGGTCAACTCCTTCAAGACCTCGCGAGCCTTCCGCATCTCCGCGCATTGTCCATCGAAACTCAACGCCGACAGCACGGGGTGCGTGTGCGTATGGTTGCCGAACTCCAGCAGATCGCGATCGGCTCCGCTGATCTCCGCTGGCTCCAGGTACAGTCGGTAGCGCCGGGCGAGGTCCGCGCCGCGAACGCCCGTCGATTGCAGAACGCTTTCCAGAATCGACGGCAGATCGGGGCGGTAGCACCTTCTCACGAACCGCTCGACCGACTCGTGCTCCCCGCGAGCCGGGAAGCCCTCGGCCTTCAGAGCGTCATCCAACCGGGCAACGAAACCGTTGGCCGTCAGCCACGCCAGCTTGTGCATCCAAAGCAAGTCGGCGTTGCCGATCACGCTGGTCACCGGAAAGATGGTCGCCGGCACGCGACGGCGGTAGAGGATGGGAAACGCCTTGCGCAGCGCGTCGGCGTATCCGTCGTCGAACGTGATGACGACGGCTCTCCGCGTTGTCTCGCCGCTCTCCAACGCATGCACCAACTCCCGCAGATGCATCGGGTTGTAGTTCTCCGCCAGGTAGTCGATCTGCTGCTCGAACGCCTCCGGATCGTGCCGCAGGTCCGTGCCGCTCGTGAAGACGGTCTTCTCACGGCCCACGCTGTGATAGGTCACGATGTTGATGCACGCGTCGTTGTAGCGACGGCGGAGCAGTCGGACCATCCGGCCGGACCACGTGTCGAACTCGGTCATCGCCAGAAGCGGATTCATCGAGAGGCCCCCCAAGGCCGCTTGCCTCGGACGACGGCGGCGTCCAGACAGGCTGCAAGTTGTTGCGTTTGGTACTCGCGCGTCAGCGGGCGCAGGCGGGTCGACAATCGATGTGGCTGGAGATCGCCGCTCAGCCAACGGCGGTACATCGAGACGATCGCATTCGTCAGTCCCTCGACGTCATCGGGATCGCAAAGACTGACGCCTTCGTGCTCGCGCAGGGCCGCGGCCGCGGCGCCGTCGAGCGGCACGGCCCCCAGAATCGCACGGCCGCTGCCCAGGCATTCGTAGAGCTTGGCGGTCGTGTCGTTCTCGCTGCCCGGCAGGTTCGGCAAGATAACGACGTTGACGTCCGCCGAGGCCATCGCTCGCAGCGCCTGCGCGTGCGGCAACATGCCGAGGTACCTGATCCGGCCGTCGTCCGAAGCGCGGTGCAACTCGTCAACGTGCGGACCCGGTCGGCCTGCGAAGTCGAACCGAGCGTGCTCCCGGCTGCCCGGGACTTCTTCCAGGAACCGTCGGAAGGCGGTCAGCAGAGTCTGTGGGCTACGCGTGCGATCCAACGAACCGGCGTCCATCAACGTGAACTGCCGGTTGGGCGCCTGCTCGTTCTCCAGAGGAAAGTCGGACGGATCGAATCCGTTGGCGATGGTCACGAACTTGTTTCCGACGCGACTGGCATAGCGCGTCTGGAAGCGCCGCGTCATGTACTCGTTGACGCTGATGACCCACGCGGCGCGTTGCACGACGGCCGACTCCGCCCATCGCGTCAGCCGGCGTCCCCCACCGCTGTGCCATTGCTGCCAATGGATGTACTCGACCCAGGGATCGCGGAAGTCCGCCAGCCAGGGCCGCCGAATCGCCGCATGAATCGCCAACCCGACCAGATGGTCGCTGAACGGCATCCCGGAGGAGAACACGGCGTCGAAGCGGTGGCGGCGGTGTAGCTTCATCACCAACTGGACCGCGGCCGGCAACCGCCAAATCCCGCGATCAGGAAACGACAGTCGATCGTGCAGCCTTTGGAGCCGCCATTTCAACAGGCTGCTCCAGGAGCTCTCGTCCGCCCCCATCGGGCGCGTCCAGCGTGCCAGTACCGCGGCACACCTTCGTGCGGCAAAGCCGGGCCAGTTGTCCAGAACGGCGCTGAGGCGATGAACCGCCAAGTCCGCCGGAAGGTCGATCAGGCTCTCGTGGTCCGTCGCTCGCCGGGCGTCGTGCGCCGAAGGCTCCGCTCGGCGCGTCGCCCCCGTTATCACGATGGGGTCCCAGCCGAATCGCCTCAGGTACTTCGCGAACTTCCGGACGCGCGTCGCGCCGACCGAGGCGACCGGCGGAAAGCGGCTGGCGACGATCAGCACCCTGCGCAGACCGTTCGGCGGCGGCTCCTGCCCGCCGTCCCAGAAGCCCAGCGGCCCCTCGGCAGCGACGGACGAGAACGCACGGACCTCCTCCTGGCCCCTCGCGGACTGCGACGAACCCGGCAGCATCGGTTGCGCATCCATCGTCTCGCCAGCTTCCGTAAGATGAGGCCGCATATCCGTTGTTTCCCGCGCCCTCTTGTCGGCGGATTCGAACAGCCCTGCCGTCGCGTCCTTCGCGCAGTCTCAAAGCTCGCGTGCACACGAATCGGCTCGATCAGAACGTCCTGCCCGTTCCGGACTTCGGTGACCGGAATGCGCCCGCTCGATGCAGACGCCTCCGCCCGGTTCCCATCGTTTCGTCGCGTTCAGCGATGAGCGCGCACCGTGCATTCGTCGAGGGCAACCGAGTCCGACGAGGGTCGCATAAGATGTATCGAGCACGGGGAAAGGCGACT
>CAZERK010000048.1:0-12730 GCA_964514515.1 uncultured Planctomycetaceae bacterium | reverse complement strand
CCCTCATGGTCGCGGCTCTGTTCAGGCGAATCCGAACGGGAGAATGCGGCGAGAATGTAATTGCCTCCCGGTTGGCGGCCACCGCGCAGCGAGGAACCTATGAACATCAGCATCTTCGGCATGGGATACGTCGGCGTGGTCAGCGCCGCATGTTTGCTTCGCGACGGGCATCACGTCTTCGGCGTGGACCCGGTCAAGGCCAAGGTGGACGACCTAGCTCAAGGCCGCACGCCGATCCAGGAACAGGGCGTTCCTGAGATGCTGGCCGAGGGGCATCGCGCCGGCCGACTGGGCGCTAGCACCGAAGCCGACGACGGCGTGAAGAACTGCGACATGATCTGGATCTGCGTCGGTACGCCGTCCAAGTCCGACGGCGGCATCAATCTGGATTACGTCGAGAACTGCATCCGCGAGATCGGGACCTGCCTTCGCAACAGCCCCGCGAGGCCGTTGATCGTGGTCCGCAGCACGTCGCTGCCCGGCACGACGCGCAACCGCATCATCCCGGCCCTGGAAGAGGTCAGCGGTCTGACCGTCGGGCGAGACATCCAGGTCGCCTTCCACCCGGAGTTCCTCCGCGAAGGCTCGGCGGTGTACGACTTCGACAACCCGCCGAAGATCGTCGTCGGCGAGGCCCATGCCGGCGCGGCGGACGTGCTGATGCAGGCGTACTCGGAGAAGTATCGGGCGCCGCGGTTCCGCGTCGGACTGGAAGTCGCCGAGATGGTGAAGTACAGCGACAACCTGTTCCATGCGGTCAAGGTGATCTTCGCCAACGAGATCGGCGCGATCGCTCGGGCCGTCGGAGCGGACGCCCGGGAGGTTGCGGACGTCTTCTGTTCCGACACGAAACTGAACATCAATCCGTACTACCTACGGCCGGGCTTCTCGTTCGGCGGTTCGTGCCTGCCGAAGGACCTTCGGGCGATTCTCCGATTCGCGCACGTTCGCTCCGTCAAGGTGCCGATGTTCGACGGCGTGATGGCGAGCAACGCGGTTCAGGTGGAGGAACTCGTCGCCCGGGTGTTGGCCAAGCGGCCGCGGACCGTCGGGATGGTCGGCCTCGCCTTCAAGCCCAAGACGGACGACATGCGAGAGAGCCCCTACGTCGGGGTCGCCAAACGGCTCATCGGCGAGGGCCTCAAGCTGCGAATCTACGATCCCGGCGTCGATCCTAGTCATCTGATCGGCAGCAACAAGGAGGCCGTACAGGCGGCCCTTCGGCACCTGGAGAGCCTGCTCGTTCCGAGCCTCGACGCCCTCAACGGCTGCGACCTGATCCTGGTCAATCATCCGATCGTCAGCGCGGAACAGGTCATCGCATGGACGCAGGCCGGCCATCACGTGATCGATCTCGCCGACATCAAGGGCGTCGACCGCATGACGCCCCATTACGAAGGCATCTGCTGGTAGGCCATGCCGCTTCCGACAAGCCCGCGACGGCGATATAATCGTCGCCCACGGCTGCGGGCGCGGCTCCGCACTCGGCGCCATGAGGCGTTGATGGCTCGGTCTCATGCAATGCGTTGCGGAGACAACGGGTCAGGCTGGAAACAGAGCAGCCCATCTGCGTGTACCCATGTGCCGTGAGGTGCTGGGCCGGAGCGGATTGGCGCCGAGTGCGGGGCCGTTCTCGCGAGAAGCGTTGGCCCCCCGGACTGAATCATCGTGCGCGATTCGGGGGCGCGCAGGCCGCGGCCGATCCGCCGCGGCGGAACAGCCGTGGAATGCGCCGGTCAGGGTGCTTTGCAACGGCCGAGCGGGCGCTCGGCCGCTACGATCCGCGTCGCAAGATCGCGCACGGTGATTCAGAAGGCGGGGTCGTCTGCAGGCGGTAACGAACGTGAGCCTGGCGGAGGTCTCATGGCTTACACGGTTCTGGCACGAAAATTCCGAAGCCAGACGTTTGACGAGGTCGTCGGGCAGGAAGCCATCACGACCACGCTGCGCAACGCGATCAGCCAGGGCCGCGTGCATCACGGCTATCTGTTCTGCGGCACGCGCGGCGTGGGCAAGACTTCGATGGCCCGCATCCTGGCCAAGGCCCTGAACTGCCTCGCCGGCGACGGCCCGACCGTCTCGCCCTGCGGCACGTGCGATTCCTGTGTGGCCATCGCCCGCGGGGAGGATATTGACGTCGTTGAGATTGACGCCGCCAGCAACACGGGCGTGGACAACATCCGGGAGCTGCGCAGCAACGCGATCTATCGGCCGGCCCGTTCGCGGTTCAAGATCTACATCATCGACGAGGTGCACATGCTCAGCACGGGCGCCTTCAACGCGCTGCTCAAGACGTTGGAGGAGCCGCCCAGCCACGTCAAGTTCATCTTCGCGACGACCGAGCCGCAGAAGGTCCCGGCGACGATCATGAGCCGCGTGCAGCGGTTCGACTTCAAGGCGATCCCGCCGGAGCAGATCGCCGGACAACTCGCGAGGATTTGCCAGGCGGAGGAATTCGAGGCGGAGGCGGCGGCCCTCAAGCGGCTCGCCCGACTGGCCAACGGCTCGATGCGCGACGCGCTGTCGCTGCTCGATCAGGTCATGTCGATGGCGGGCCGGCGCATCACGGCCCCGGTCGTGGACGAACTGTTCCCCGCGACGCACGATGAGCTGTTCGCCGCCTTGATCGACCGGTTGGCGGCCGGCGACGCGGCCGGCGCCCTGGAGACGGCGGACCGCAGCCTCAGCCAAGGCCACGCGCTCGACTACTGGTGCAGCCTGCTGATCAACCAGATTCGCGACTTGATGCTGCTTCGCGTCTGCGGGGCGGATTGCGATCTGGTCGATGCGCCGGCCGCGTTGCGCTCGCGTCTGGCGGAACAGGCCCAGCAGTTCGACGCCGGCGCCTACGTCTACATGATCTCGGTGTTGGAGGAGCTGCGCCGCAGCGTGAAATGGAGCGGCAGCGGCCGCGCCCTGGTCGAGGCCGCGATCGTGCGACTGGCGGAAGCGCCGGCGTTCTCCTCGATCGAGTCGCTGCTGGCACGGTTGAATCAGGAGGGCGACGGCACGGCGGCGCCGCCGCGTCCGACGCCTTCGGCTCGCGCGGGCTCCGCGGGCGTCGGTCGCGCGACGGACGCCGGGGATCGTTTGCCGTCGCCCGGCCGAAGGGTTGTTGAACCGCCGAGCGGCGGGGTTGCATCGACGGGAGCTTCGGCGGCGGCGACGGGGGACAACGTTCCCGAGCCGGTTGTACCGCCGGCTGCACCGCGCGCTGCGCCGCCAGCTACATCGCCGTCGCCGGGCAGGTCGCGAAGGCCCCGGCTATCGGAAGAGCAGGACGTGGCGCCCGTTGCAAGAGCGCGTCGGATGACGCAGGCGGACGTGCGGGCGGCCCACGAGGAGCCGGCGATTCAACAGGCGTTGGAGGTGTTCGGCGGCTCTGTCGTGGACGTCCGCCGAATCGAGGCCTCCTCGTCGCCGGCCGAAGGCCAGGACAACACGGAATAGCGGAATAGCGGAACAGCGCACGGCACACGACCGCATCAAGGAGCGACTATGTTCGGCGGACTCGGCAATCTTGCCGGCATGATGAAGCAGGCCAAGGAGATGCAGTCTCGTTTGAAGGAGGTGCAGGAATCCCTGGCCGGTTCGAGGTACGAGGCCGACAGCGGGGCCGGCGCCGTCACGGCGACCGTCACGGGCAAGCTCGAACTCGTCGACCTGAAGATCAGCCCCGAGACCGTCGCGACGGGCGACGTGGAGATGATCGAGGACCTGGTCAAGGCGGCGGTCGCGGCGGCCCAGCGGAAGGCGGCCGACGGCGTCAAGCAGGAGATGCAGAAGATCACCGGCGGGATGAACCTGCCGGGCCTCGACGGCTTGCTCGGAGGCGCGTAGGACCCCGTGGCCGAAACCCTTCCTCCTTGTTTGTCGCGATTGATGGCCGAGTTCGAGAAGCTGCCGGGCATCGGCCCGCGCAGCGCCGAACGGCTGGCTTTTCACGTCCTCAAGTCCGACCGCGCGTCGGCCCTCGCCTTGGCGGCCGCCATCCAGGAGGTGAAGGAAAACGTCCGGCATTGCGGCGTCTGCTTCAACCTGACGGAGACGGACCCCTGTCCGATCTGTAGCGACCCGCGACGTGACGCCGGCACGATCTTCGTCGTGGAGCAGCCGAAAGACGTCGTGCTGCTGGAATCGACGGGCCTGATTCGCGGGGTCTATCACGTCTTGATGGGGCACATCGCGCCGCTGGACGGCATCGAACCCGGCGACCTGACGATCGAAGCCCTGGAAGCTCGCGTCAAGGCCGGCGGCGTTCGAGAGGTCGTCATCGCCACGAACCCAACCCGCGAGGGCGAGAGCACCGGCCTGTACTTGAAGAGCCTGCTGTCGCCGCACGGCGTCAAGGTCTCGCAGCTCGCCCGCGGCGTCCCGACAGGCTCGCAGTTGGAGTACGCCAGCCGGGCCGTCCTCCAGGACGCCATCGACGGCCGTCGCGAGTTCTGACGCAGCCTCGTCGGCCGACGTCGGTCCTCCCACGGCGCGGTTCTGACGAGCTACGCGTTTGCCGCGCGGCGTTGGACCCGCGCGGTCCGGCGGCTGCCGGCGTCTCCCGTCGCCGCAACCCAACCCGCGCGCCTTTCAAACGTATTCCTGGACGATCTGTCCATCGCTGCTGTCGCCGATCCCGTCGCTCCCGTTTGAACCCGGCGCGGCCTGCATGATCGGGTCTTCCGGCGCATCTTCGTATCAATAGACATGTTGATAGATAAGTAAATATTTGCTTGCGTTGACACGTGCGCGATGCTACAAGCATGACAGTTTTGCGCCTCGCGCTGTCGCGCAAGGCGCGCTCGTTCTTGAAAGAAACAGGAGCTTCCCGTGAGTCCATCGAATCGCCGCCATCTGATCGCCGCTGTCTTTCTGTGTTGCGTTTCACCGGCCATCGGCCAAACCGTGCACGACGTGCACCAAGTCGGCCTCGCGTTCGATCCCGCGAGCGTCACCATCGCCGCCGGCGACAGCGTTCGCTGGATTTGGTCAAACGGCTCTCACACGGTGACGTCCGGCGCGGACTGCACGCAGGACGGCTTATTCAATCACCCGCTCAACGCGGCAAACCCGCAGGTCCTCCTCGCGTTCGACGCGCCGGGCACCTACCCGTACTTTTGCATCCCGCACTGCGGGCTGGGCATGACCGGAACGGTCATGGTCGCGCCGTCCGCCTGCCAGCCGGATCCCACGGGACGATTCTGCCAGGACGCGGCGTGCCCAGACCCCGGTGACGAATGCCAGCCCGTCTGCGTGAACTACGACCCGGCCACGGGCGCCTACACGATCCTTGAGTGCGACTGCATCCCGCCGACGGAGTGCCATATTGACGTCACCGGCGTCGGCGCGGGTGTTCCCTGTACCCTGCCGGACAACGGTTCGGGCACGGCTGACTTGCCGCCCGTCGGCTGCGTTTACACAACGCCCGATGACGACATGCGCGTCGTCGACGGTTTGCCGCCGGGCACCACCATCGAGATCGACGCAAGCCAGGGCAACTTCGTCTGTCCGTCCGTCGGCGGCAGCCTCTGCTCCTTCATGCCAGGCAGCGCCTGCGCGCAACCCGGCGGAAGCCTCGGCGGCCAGGAAAGCTGTGCCAGCGGCGACCTCCTCATGCCGATGTTGGGGACCGGTTCGCTTCTGGGCTTCAACCGATTCATCGCCATCCCCGTCGGGCTCGAGATTCACACCGCGCCGCGGACGAACGGAGCCCCCCTGCAATCGTTCGACACAAACCTGTTCCGCTTTTTTGGCCAGATCACGGGCGACCCGGACTTTGATCTGCTGCGCGTCGTAGGCGGGACCGACTTCGGCCTCCCCAGCCCCGGCCATACGACGTTGACCCAACTGCCCGGCGGCAACTGGGCCGTGGACAGCTTCTTCGACATTACCTACCGCATCGACTTCGTGGGCAAGCCCGGCGGCGCCCTGTCGGGCTTGTCCGGCAGCACGACCGGCACGGTCCGCTTCAAGACGGGTCTCGCCACCCCGCAGTGCTTCGGCGATTGCCTGACGCCCAGCGAAGACTGCACGCGGACCGTGGCCCCCGGCCCCAACGGAACCTGGAACATCTGCTGCCGCTGTGAAGGGCTGCCCCAGGAGTGCCTGCCCGATGCCCAAGGCCTTGGCTGTTTGCCATTCGAGTGCCCAACGCCGGGCGACGAATGCGTGCCGCGGTGCGTTCGGGTCGCCGGGGGCATCACCACGGTGATCGACTGCGACTGTCGAAGTCCCGAGGCGTGCCACGTCGAGGTGATCCCTGGCGCCGATCCGACGTGCGCCGGCGACTGCCCGCCGGGATTCCGTTGTGAGCGATCTCTCGTCCTGACGCCGGATGGTTACGACGTCTGCTGCGACTGCGTGCCGGATGTTCCGTCCGAGTGCGCGCCGACGCCGGACGGCCAGGGCTGCGAGCCTTACGCGTGTCCCGTGCCTCCCCCCGATGCGGAATGCCAACCTCGCTGCGTCCGCTATGATCCGGCGACGGGACTATCCGCCGTGATCGACTGCGATTGTCGAAACGCCGGCGAATGTCGACCGGTGTGGCAGCCTGGCATGCTGCCGTTTTGCGAAAGCAACTGCCCGGCGGGTCAGGCTTGCGCCGAGAACATCATCACCAACGCAGACGGCACCATCGACGTTTGCTGTGACTGCGTGACGCCGCCGTGCCAGTGTCCGGGGGACGTCAACGGTGACGGTCTGGTGAACGGCCTGGACATCGCCGGCTTCGTCCGATGCGTCCTCGGCGTTTCGTTGCCCGTCGATCATTGCGGCTGCGCCGACATGAACGGCGACACGATCGTCGATCTCAACGATGTTCAGCCGTTCGTCGACAGGTTGTTGCTGTGCACGCCGTGCGATCCGCGCCCCTGCCCGCCGGAAGATCTGCTCATCAACCTCGCAACCGGCGTGGACGAGGCGGGCAACTTGATTCCCGTCGGCAACAACGACGACCTGTGGTTCGTAATGCTCGACGCCAGCGGCGGCACGGTGCCCCGCCCGGCCCAGGTCATCAATCCGCATCCGGTCTGGCTGACCCTCCCCGGAAGCCAGTGGATCAGCGCCAACTACTACGGACCGAACGGCGACTACGAATACGAGTTCTGTTTCTGCTTAGACGATCGGTTCAGCAATCCAGTCCTCAACATCCAGCTTCGCACGGATGATGCCGGTGACGTGTACCTGAACGGGAACTACATCGGGGCGGCCGCCTCGTTTGCTTCGCCGACGCCGGCAAGCATCTCGGTCACCGACCCGGCGGCGTTCGTGATCGGGAGAAACTGCCTGAAGGTGGTGGTCCATAATATCGGCGGGCCGCCGACCGGCCTTAATCTGGCCGGAACCTTCCGCGCTACGAACGGGAAGTGCTGCTGCGACGGCGCGAATCTCGACGCGTCGTTGGACACCGGAGTGGATGACACGAGCGGCGGGCTTATCCCTGTCGGCAGCGCCGACGACACGTGGGAAGTCACGGTCGATCCGAGCGGCGGCGCCGTCCCGCGGCCCGCCACGGTGATTAGTCCTCACCCGGCGTGGCTGAGCATTCCGGGCACGCAATGGATCAGCGCGGCGGCCACGGGCCCGAACGGCTCCTACACCTACCGATTCTGCTTTTGCCTCGATCCCCGGTTCCAAAACGCTCAACTCGTGCTCGATCTGCGGGCCGACGACTCCGCCACGGTGTATTTGAACGGCAACTACATCGGGGCGACCCCCGCGTCGTGGGCCTTCAACACGCCACAGCCGACGCACGTCTTCGTGACCAACCAGGCGATGTTCAAACCGTTTGAGAACTGTGTCGAGGTCGTGGTGATCAACGGCGGCGGCGTCGTGACCGGCCTGAATCTCGCCGGCCGCATCACCGCAGAGAAGGGGCTGTGTTGCTTCGATCAAGCCGGCGCGTGCTGTTTCCGTGGCGGCGCGTGCCACGTGCTGAGCGTTGAAGAATGCATGGCCGCCGGCGGCACCCCGCTCGGCACCGGTACTGTTTGTTTGGGCGATTCCGACGGCAATGGCATCGACGATACATGCCAGCCGCCGCCGCCGTACGCGTGCTGCTCGGAAGACGGCCTCTGCACCGACCTCGATCCCGGCGTACCGCCCGAGTGCCCGCCAGGCGGTCTGCTGATCACCGGCCCCTGCGGCGCCTCGCAGGCGTGCTGTCTGCCGGATGGCACCTGCGTGGATACGAGCGAGGTCTGCTGCCGAGAAACGGGCGGAACCCCGCAAGGTCCCGGCACGTCGTGCGCGACGTTCAGTTGCCAGCTTCCGCAGGAGTACTCGTGCTGCTTGGATGACGGGTCATGCATTGACCTGAACCCGGGGCTGCCCCCCGAGTGCCCGCCCGGCGGCACGCTGATGCTGGGTCCCTGCGGCCTCGCCCAAGCCTGCTGTCTTCCCGATGGCACGTGTCAGGACCTGGCGGAGGCGTGCTGTTATGAATCAGGCGGCATGCCTCAGGGAGCCGGCTCCACCTGCGACACGACCGAGTGCCGGCCGCCGGAAGACCGGGGCACGAGCAGATGAAAAACGCGATAGCGGCTGGGAGCGTCCGGGATGGGTTTCGGGAGCCCATCCCGGACGACGCGCGACGATCGTCAGTACAAACTTGGCGGTCTGTCTCCCGCCCCGTTTATCGTTCGACCAGCGGCGGGCCGACGATCTCGCGGGCGTCGCGGCGCTGCCTGTATTGGTCGCGGAGGACGGGGTCCTCGATGCGCAGCTTCGCGTTCATCAAGAGGCGCTGCGCCAGGCTCTCCATGATGTCCGCCTCCATCCGGGCCTGGATCGTCCGCGCCAGGCTGTCGCGGACGTCTTCCAGCTTCACGTCGTCGGCCGGAATCCGCTGCTCCAGCTTGATCACGTGAACCGTGCCCTCGATCTCGAGGGGGTTGCTCACCTGGCCCGGCTCCATCGCGAACGCCGCCTTGACGAGCGCCGCGGGGATGGAAGGATCGTCTGCGGAGAAGGGCGGCAGCAGGCCGTTCTTCTCGCGCGAGAGGCTGTTCTGGCTGTAGTCCCGCACGAGCGTCTCGAAGTCCACGCCTTGGTCCAGCTTGGCTTTGACCGAGTCCCACACGCGCGGCGCGGCCAGTTGGATGTGGCGGATTTGGACGCGGTCGCCGTGCTGCCGCTTGAACTCCTGCTGCAGCATCGCGTCGTCGATCTTGATCCCCCCTGCGACGATCTTGCGCAGAGTCGCCTGCCGCTCCATGGCGATGGCCAGTTCCTGGGGCTGGACGCCTCGGCTTCGCATCCAGTCCTTGACGAGCTGTTCCCGTCGGGCCGGCGTCAGACGTTCGACGTCCTTGCCGTCGTACCGCTCCGCCTGGAGCGTCAGGTCGTATTCATGGTCGACGTCGTCCTGCGCCACCTCGACGCCGATTCGCTTCGCCTCCTGGTGGACCGCCTCCAACAGCATCATGTGCTGCAGCAAGAGCAGGCCGCGTGACGCCAGAAGCACGTCCAGCAGCTTCTGGCGTGCGATGGGCTGGCCGTTGACGAATGCGATCGGCGGGCCGGCAGCTTCTGGACCCGCGGCAGCGTTCGCGTCGGCCGTCTTGCGAGCATCCTCCCCAGGAGCCTTCACGTCCGCGGGCTGCGTCGACGATGCTTGATTTCGATGGCTGGCTTGCTGCATCAGCGAGCCCTGCACCGTGGCCGTGCCGCCCTGCGGCTGCTCGCAACCGAGACCGAGCAGCGAAATGACAACCGTCGCGAGCCCCATGCCGCAGAATCGCCGGCCGCGGACCGCGAGCGGCCCTACGTCCGAGCGCGCGACGCTTGAGTTCCGTACGATTCTTCCGGTCACGCCCGCCTTGCGACGATTCGCTGTCATGCTGGTTTCCTCACAAAGGAGACTTCATCTGAACAGGACTGTCTGATCATGGCGCCGCCCGGACTGACGTCAGGCACGTGTCTGGCGTGCAGCGTTCCCGGCGCGCCGGGACGGCCGACGCAGGGCATGAGCGAGCCTCTCAGTCCTTCGCGTCGGCCACGGGGGGCCGACGCTACATTCAGATGATAACGCTCTGGGTACGTACGAAGTCCGGGGCTCCTTGACGCGATGAAGCGACTCCTTGTCCGCCAAGGCCGCCCCGCACGGGCGTTACCGTTTCAACGGCTCGAACGGCTCCTTGTCCGTGCGGCTGACGACCGTCGCGACGCCCGGCAGAAGCTCTCGCAACCTGGCAGCAAGCGGCGTCAGGACCGGCCGTTCGCTCGCCCAATGCCCGAGGGCGACGGCTGTCGCGCCTCGACGGGCGTACGCCAGCGCATCATGGTGCCGAATCTCGCCCGTTACAACGACGTCCCCGCAGCCGATCGGTTCGCTGACGAGATCGAACGGGGCCGTCCCCGCCGCGCCGACGAGCACAATCGCCCGTCGCAGCGCCCGTCGGCCGTCCCCGACGACGGTCACGTTTGCAGCCCCCGTCCTCTGCGCGAGGAATCGGGCGAGCTTCCGCGCCGTCATGGCTGCCGCGAACCGTCCCTCGCGGGCCAAGCCGAATCGCCGGTCGGGCACGGCTTCCAACGGGTACACGTCGAAGGCCGGCTCTTCGTAGGGATGGGCCCGTCGCAAGGCCGCGACGACCTGCGCAAGGCGCCGTCGCGCGAACACGGTCTCCATCCGCACCTCCTCGACTCGTTCGAGTCGGCCTTTCTTGCCGACGACGGGGTCGGTCGCCTCGGTTCCAAAGAACGTGCCCTCGCCCGACAGGCGAAAGCCGCATCGCTCGTAGTCCCCGATTCGTCCCGCGCCCGCTTGGAACACGGCGTCGGCCACGCGATCGACCTGAGCGGCCGGCACGAACACGACGAGCTTGCATCGCGGCCCCCCGGCGGCGACGCAGCCCAACGGGTGAACGTCCTCCAACCCGCACAGCGCCGCGAGCGTGTCGTTCGTTCCTCCCGGAGCGGCATCCAGCGCCGTGTGCGGCGAATAGACGGCGATCCGGTTCGCCAAGGCCTCCGCCGCCAACCCCGCCGGCGTTTGCCGGTCGACGACCATCCTTTGAACAGGCCGAAAGACCGGCGGATGGTAGGACAGGATCGCATCGAACCGTCCACGAACGGCCTCGTGCAGCACGGCGTCCGTCAAGTCGACCGCCAGCAACATGCGTCGGACCGGCCAGTCCGGGCTTCCGGCCAGCAGGCCGACGTTGTCCCAGTCCGCCGCCGCCCAGACCGGCGCGATCTTCTCCATCGCCTGCACGAGCAGGCCGACCGTCGCCTCAGACTGTCTTCCAACCCTACGCATCAAGCCCGCACTCCTTCGCCACGAGCTGCTGGTACAACTCGGTCATCCGCCGCGTCGCGCCGCCGGGCAACCCGTCGCCGACGGTATGCCGCTCGATGGATGTTACCGGCATGATGCCCATCACACTACCGGTCAGAAAGACCTCCTCCGACGCCAGCAGCGCGTCGATGTCGATCGGCGTCTCCTCCGCTTCGAGCCCCGCCGCCTGGGCGAGTTCCAGCACCGCGCCTCGGACGATGCCCGGCAAGACGGGCGTATCGAGCGGCGGCGTGACGATCCTGCCTTGGCGTACGACAAACACGTTGCAGATGGAGCCTTCGGCGAGTTGATTGTCCGTGTTGAACCAGAGCGACTCATGGCAGCGCCGCTCGGCGGCGCCCTTCATCGCCAGAAGCCGCGGCAGGTATCCGAGCGTCTTGTGACCGGCGAGCGGATCATGGCGGTTCTGCTTGTAGGGACAGATGCAGACGCGCATTCCGTGCTGGTACAGCTCGGCCGGATGAGTCTGCGGCTTGCCCGCGGTGATCAGCAGCGTCGGCATGACGGGTACGACGGCTTCTTCGTTTGGACGCGGGACGGCGCCGGGCGTCCCGGTGATGCGGACCCGCGCATCGTCCAGGCCGTTGGCCTCCAGGACGTCAAGGGCGCCGCGTTCGATGACGCCGGCGTCGACCTTGACCGCGATGTGCAAGGCCGTCGCCGACGCCTCCATGCGGGCAAGGTGCTCCCGGAGTCGAAATAGGCGTCCCTTGAACGCTCGCAAGGTCTCGAACAGGCCCACGCCGTGCGCCAGGCCCGCGTCGAACACCGAGACCTTCGCCTCGTTCGCCGGTAGGACTCGGCCGTTGAGAAAGACCATCTCGTCCATCGGTTCCTCGCCAGCTTCCGCAAGCAGAACGTCTTCAGATGCCTTCGCGCTCGCTCGTGCAGTCAGTCAGAATCAGTACATCATGGTGTGGCACAGGCGAATAGCCGGTGCCACACAATAAGAGGCAGACCGCATGACCAGCTAGACTACTCGCATCAACAGCCCAGCGCCGCCAACATGCCGGCCGCCTTCGCCTCGAGCTCCCGGTACTCATCCGCCGGATCGGAGTCGACCACGATCGCGCTGCCGACCTTCACGTCCGCGACGCCGTCCGTCACGAGCATCGTACGGATCGCGAGGTTCAACGTCATGCTGCCGTCGAGCCCGATCCAGCCGATCGCCCCGCAATAGGGGCCGCGCGGGGCCGGCTCCAATTCGTGAATAATCTGCATCGCTCGGACTTTCGGCGCGCCCGTAATCGAGCCGCCGGGAAACGCCGCCTTGAGGACGTCCAGGCAGTCTGCGTCCTGCCGCAGTCGCCCGGCAATCGCGGCCGTTCGATGCCAAACCGTCGGATGCGCTTCAATCTCCCCGTCGTGCCGCACGCGAACGCTTCCGTATTCGCAAACCCGGCCGAGGTCGTTGCGCTCCAAGTCGATGATCATGTT
>CAZERK010000047.1:0-12890 GCA_964514515.1 uncultured Planctomycetaceae bacterium | reverse complement strand
GCCGAAGCACCCCGGCTACAACCGCGGGCAAGGGCCATCCGACCGGACCGAGACCGGCTCCCGGCGATCGCGTCAATCGCTGCGGAAGGCGAAAGGCCGCGGGCGCCTGTCCCTGCCCTGTTTGACGCCTTCAGACGAGCGGCCCTGCAACGACGAGACGACGAAAGATGCCAGACCAACCCGATGCCGTGAGTGCGACGATCCCCGAGCAGATCAGCATCCAGCCGATCGTGGAAGAGATGCAGGACTCCTACCTGCGTTACGCGATGAGCGTCATCATCGCCCGGGCCTTGCCTGACGTCCGCGACGGCCTCAAGCCTTCTCAACGCCGCATCCTGACGGCGATGCACGACTTGAAGCTCGGCCCGCGCAGCCCGCACCGCAAGTGCGCGAAGATTTCCGGCGACACGACCGGCAACTATCACCCACACGGCGACGCCGTTGTCTATCCGACGCTCGTCCGCATGGCTCAGCCCTTCGCCCTGCGGTACCCCCTCATCGACGGGCAGGGCAACTTTGGCTCCATCGATGGCGACCCTCCAGCGGCCATGCGTTATACCGAGGCCCGCATGACGGCCCCGGCGACCGACATGCTGGAGGACATCGACAAGGAGACCGTCGACTTCGTCCCAAACTACGACGAGACGCGCACCGAGCCCGTCGTTCTGCCCTCCAAGTTCCCCAACCTGCTCGTCAACGGCAGCACCGGCATCGCGGTCGGCATGGCGACGAACCTCCCGCCGCACAACGTCGGCGAGATTTGTGACGCGCTCGTGGCGCTCATCGCTCGACCGGAGATGACGGCCGAGGAGCTGCTCAAGATCGTTCCCGGCCCGGACTTCCCGACCGGCGGCATGATCTGCGGGCGACAAGGCATCATCGAAGCCTACAACCGCGGCCGCGGCACGCTCACGCTGAGGGCTCGGACGCACATCGAGTAGACCAAGAGCGGCCGAAAACGGATCGTCGTGGACGAGGTGCCCTTTGGCATCCTCAAAAACACGATCACGGAGCGGATCGCCGAAGGCGTCAAGGACGGGCGGCTCGCCGAGGTCAGCGACGTGCGGGACGAATCCGACCGCAAGCACCCCGTCCGCCTGGTCGTCGAATGCAAGGGCGGCGCCAGCGAGGACGTCGTCCTCAACAAGCTTTTCCGCCATACGCCGCTGCAGATCGGCTACACGGTGATCAACATCGCCCTGGTCGGCAAGCAGCCCCAAACGATGTCGCTCAAGCAGCTCATGGAGCAGTATCTCGAGCACCGCAAGGAGGTCATCACCCGACGGACCCGGTTCCTGCTCCGCAAGGCACGCCAGCGGGCTCACATTCTGGAAGGCTTGATCCTTGCCGTCGGCGACATCGACGCCGTGATCGAACTCATCAAGACGTCGGAGAATCCCGAGGCCGCCAAGCAGCGGCTCATCGCACGGCCGCTACGGCTGGTCGAGTCCGCATCGCTGGCGAAGCTGTTGCCGGCGGTGTTCGTCGCGCAGGCGGCCGGCGGCGATCAACACCTCACGGCTGTTCAGGCCGCGGCGATTCTCTCCATGCAGTTGCAGCGGCTGACCGGCTTGGAGATTGAAAAGCTGGCCAAGGAGTACAGCGGGCTCGTGGAGGAGATCGAGGGCTACGAGGAGATTCTCGGCGATCCGGCGCGCGTCATGGACATCATCCGCGAAGACCTCTTCGAGATGAAGGCCAAGTACGCCGACAAGCGCCGGACGGAGATCGCGGCGGCCGTCGGCGAGTTCGTCATGGAAGACTTGATCGAAGACGCGCCGATGATCGTCACGCTCTCCCACGAGGGCTACATCAAGCGCGTCTCCCCGGACGTCTATCGGCGCCAGGGCCGCGGCGGTCGCGGCGTCAAGGGCGGCGATACCCGGGAAGGCGACTTCCTGGAAGACCTGTTCGTCGCCAGCACGCACGACTACCTGCTGTTCTTCACGAACCGCGGGCGCGTCTATTGGATGAAGGTGTACGACGTCCCCGAGATGGCCCGCACGGCCCGCGGCCGTTCCATCGCCAATCTCCTGAAGCTGGGCGACAACGAGACCTATATGGCCGTGCTGCGCGTTTCGGCCTTCGAGGAGAAGTTCGTTCTATTCGCGACCGCCAAGGGTGTCGTCAAGAAGACGGCCCTGGGCGCCTTTTCGCACCCGCGTCCCAGCGGCATCATCGCCATCTCGCTCGACCCCGACGACTCGCTCATCAACGTCGGGCTCTGCGAGGACCAGGACGAGATCGTCCTCGGCACGCTTCAAGGCCAGGCCATCCGCTTCTCGCACGGCGACGTTCGCGCGATGGGTCGAGCCGCCGGCGGCGTCAAGGGCATCACGCTGCGGCGCGACGACCGCGTTGTCGACATGGCCGTGATCCGGCCCGGCATGAGCCTGCTGACCGTCTGCGAGAACGGCTTCGGCAAACGCACCGAGATCGAGGAGTATCGCTTCCAGAAGCGCGGCGGCAGCGGCGTCATCAATATCAAGACGACCGAGCGCAATGGCAGCGTCGTCGCCCTCCGGGCCGTCGCGGACGAGGACGAGTTGATGCTCATCACCGCCAACGGCATCATGCTCCGCACGGCCGTCGCGCCGCTTCGGGAGATCGGCCGAGCGACGCAAGGCGTCCGGTTGATCCGCCTGGACGAGGGCGACAAGGTTGTCGCCGTCGCCCGGATCGCCAAGGGCGAGCAGGATGAGAACGACGACGCACCCGGCGACGAAGCAAGCGACGCCCAGCCCCAGCCTGACAGCCCGCCGCCGTAGACCGCGAAACGCCTCGGCAGTTTAACGGTCCTTGCGCATCGTTTAGCCGCGAGCAGCCCGTGCGGTTTACCGCTCCCGGCGCGCCGTTTAGCCGAAAGCGCCCGGGGCGATTCGCCGGACCGGTTCGACGTTTCCGGCGCGCCGTTTGGCCGAAAGCGCCCGGGGCGATTCGCCGGACCGGTTCGACGTTTCCGGCGTGCCGTTTAGCCGCGAGCCGAAGGCGAGCGCGTCTCCAATCGTCTCCGGATGATGCGCGACGGCAGTACCGCTCAGCAGCATCGAGGCTCCTGCAAACATGGCAAGCATCATCTCGGCGGCCGCACGCATCGCGGACTGGTCCGCACGGATCGGCGACCTGCTCCTGCCGCGCGTCTGCGCCGCGTGCAAGGCTCCCATCGCGCACGAAACGCCCGATCTGTGCCTGGACTGCTGGACCTCCATCGGGAGCAGCGCCGCATCGAGCTACTGCCGGACGTGCGGCGAGAGCCGACGCGAGGAGTTGCTCGTCGACGGCCGCTGCACGGCCTGCGCGACCGGCCAGAAACCCGCTCGATTCGAGAACTTCGTCCGTGTCGGCCGCTACGAGGGCGCGCTGAGGAGCTTGGTCCTTCGGTACAAGAGGGCTTATCGCCTGGATCACCTTCTGGGACGAATGCTGGCCGATGCCATCACGGGACGCATCGACCCGGCCGGCATTGACATCTGGACGCCGGTGCCTTCGCATTGGCGGCGCAGACTGGCGTTGGGATACCATCCTGCAGCCCTCCTCACCCGCGCCGCCGTCGGTGCGTTGGGCGGAAGGCTGGAGCCCATCTTGATGGCGACTCGTTTCGTGCCGCCGTTTCATGAATCGCCGGGGCTGTCCGCCGCCAAGAGGGCTGAGGCGATCAAGCACGCCTTCCAGGCCGTCCCGGGCTTCTCAGGGCGCGGACGCTCCGTCTGCATCATCGACGATGTGACGACGACCGGCGCCACGCTGGCCGAGGCCCGACGGGCGCTGCGCGAAGCCGGCGTCGGTCATGTTTCGGCGGCGGTCCTGGCGAAGACCGATCCCTTCGCAGAGGACGCGGCAGGGGTTGACCGCCAGCGAGCCGGCGGCTAGACTCGGCGTCGTTTCAAGGAGTAGTCGCGTAACCGCTTGCTTGATTGCATGTTACGGGGACAATCAGCGACGCGCTGCGACACGCCGGGCTTCGAGTCCGGCGGGCGCCTGCCGGCACGGCGTTGTGAAGGCACCGAGGACGACACAATGAGGGTGACGGTCAGCGGCCACCGCATGGATGTGGGCGAACGCCTCAGAGACTATGCCATCGAGAAAGCCGGCAAGCTCCAGAAGTACTACGACCGTGTGCAGAGCGCGGACGTTGTCTTCGAGAGGGAAGCGTCCAGGCATCAGTGCGAGATCATTGCCAAGGTCGACCATCACACAGCCTTCGTGGCCAAGGAGCGGCACGACGACCCCTATGCCTCTCTCGATGCCGCGGTGAAAGAGGTGGAACGGCAGATTCGCCGGCACAAAGAGAAGTTCCGCAATCGCAAGCACGCGGCAGGCCGAGCCGGCCACGAGCCGCTGAGCGGATTGGAGTCGGGAGAGGATTCCGGTACTCAGCAGACAGAAGGCGAGGCTTCATGAAGCTGGCGGATTTCGTTGTTCCAGACGCCATCATCCCGAACCTGACGGCGTCCGATCGCAACGGGGCTATTCGGGAGATCGTCCGGGCACTGGCTGCGGCGAAGGTGATTTCTGAAGACGACGTTGAAGTCATCTCCAAGGCCGTGATTCAGCGAGAGAATCAGGGGAGCACGGGCTTCGGCAAAGGCGTCGCCGTCCCCCACGTCAAGCATCCAAAGGTCACGAAGATCATGACCGCCATCGCCCGGAGCGCGACGGGGATCGATTTCGCGGCCTTGGATCGGGCTCCCGTGTACACGATCGTCCTCCTGCTGTCACCGCCGGACAATCCGGATGGCCACCTCCAGGCCATGGAGAATATCTTCCGTCACCTTCAGCGCGACAACTTCCGGCGGTTCCTGCGACAGGCCGAGACGGCCGATGCCGTCATGGACTTGATTAACGAAGCGGATGCCATGTCCGGCGGATGACGCGAAGACCGATGGTTCCGCAAGCCGCGTGCCCGATCTCGGGGCTGGACTCCGCGGTGTCGGCCGCTTGCTCGCTGACGAAGGCGGACCGAAGCGTCGGTGAAAACAGCCCTGACGACGGACGGAGCCCGGCTAGTGCAGTTAGTCACGCTGTTTGCCTCTTATTGTGTGGCACCGGCTAACAGTCGGTGCGGACACAGGTTATTAGCCGGTGCCACACCATGATGCAATGATTTTGACGGACTACACTGGCAAACCGATGATCGCGGAACGGCGGGCGTTGACGGACGACGGCGAAACGGTGGATCCAGAAGGCAACTGTGCCCGCAGGTGGCCCCGGACCAGAGGGCCCGCAGCGAAGGACTTGCACGCCTACGTAGGTGGGCGTGATTGCCGGCACGGGCAGAACGACCTGCGGGCAACGAGCGTTCCCTGGCCGGCGAAGACCGGCTCGCGACGAAGGCAGATTGCCTGTCAACGAAGCTAGACCTGAGGGCAGACAAAAGCGGATTTGCTCCTGGCGAAGGCGCATGAGCAGGCGATGGTCATGCAGCATGGACAACGTTCCAAAATGCCACGAAGCCGAGGTCACCATCTCAAACGTCCAGGGCTTGCACGCCAGACCCGTCATGAAGTTCGTCGATCTCGCCTCGCAATTCGGCAGCACCATCCACATCCACAAGGATGGTCAGGAGGTGGATGGCAAGAGCCCCATGGAGATGATGGTGCTCGAAGCGACCCAGGGGACTGTGTTGCGCTTGGTCGCCGAGGGCGACGATGCGGAAGCGGCTCTTCAGGCGCTCATCGATCTGGTCAACAGCAAGTTTGGAGAGGAATGATCCCGCCCGGCAGTCGCGCCTCCCCCAAAATCGTCCGCTTCGGACCGGCCGCCCCCAACGGCGAACCGCAGACCCTCTTTGATCCGGGATGCGCTCTCGCGAGGAGGGTGACATGCCGCTGAAGCGAGGCATCGGCGTATCCGCCGGCGGCGCCATCGGCAACGCGGTGATCCTCGACACCGAAGCAACCCGCGTGCCCCGCCGCTTGGTGCCCGAGGAGCAGTTCGCCCACGAGCTTGTCCTGCTGGAGCGTGCCTTCGAGGCAGCCCGAGCGGAGGTCACCGCGGAGCGAGAGCAATTCGCAGCACGCGCCGGCACCGATCTGGCTGACATCTTCGGCTTTCATGAGCGATGGCTGGCCGACCCCAAGCCGATCAAAGAGATCGCATCACTGATTCAGGAGAAGAGCTATAGCGCCGCCTACGCGCTGAGCATCTTCATGCGCCGCTACCGCCGCCGCTTCCAGGAGATGGACAGCCCCTATCTCCAGGAACGGGCCAAGGACGCGCTCGATATTGAACGACGGCTCTTCCACCACATCAGCGGCGAGACCCGGCACGAACTCGACGACCTGGCCGAGCCGGTCATCGTCGTCGCCCGCGACATTACGCCTTCGCAACTCGTCGTGCTGGAGCGAACCAAGCGGCTGCTAGGCGTCGTAACCGATGCGGGCGGGCCGACCTCGCACACCGCCATCATTGCGGCCGGCCTCGGCATTCCTGCGGTCGTCGGCCTGGAGGACATCACCGCCCACGTCTCCGGTGGAGACACGCTCGTCGTCGACGGTCTGCACGGCGTCGTCGTCATCAATCCCGATCAGGGCCAGCTTGCGGAATACGCCAGTCAGGCCGAGCACCTTCTCGAAGTTCGGGCGACGCTGGACGAACTGCGCGACCTCGAGGCCGCGACCAAGGACGGCACCAAGATCGATCTGTACGGCAATATCGAGTTTCCCTCGGAAGTGGAGGTCTGTCTCGAAAAGGGTGCCACCGGCATCGGCCTATTCCGCACAGAGTTCCTCTTCATGCAAGAGGACGTGGCTCCCACGGAGGACGAGCAGTACGAGGCCTACTTGGCCGCTGTCAAGGCGGTCCAGGGACGCCCCCTCGTGATCCGCACCATGGATCTCGGCGGCGACAAGGGCTACCTCGAAGCCAGCCGGGACCGGGAGAAAAACCCGTTTCTGGGCCTTCGCTCGATCCGGTATAGCCTGCACAACCTCGCGTTCTTCCGGCCGCAGTTGCGTGCCATCGTTCGTGCGAGCCTGCACGGCGACGTCCGAATCATGTTCCCGCTGATCTCCCGGATCATGGAACTCCGCCAGGCGAAGTTCGTCCTCAGCCTCGTCATGGAGGAGCTGGAAGAGGAGGGCTACGAGTTCTCGAGGCCGATCCCAGTCGGTGTCATGGTCGAGACACCTGCAGCGGCGATCTGCGCCCGCGAGTTGGCGCGCGAAACGGACTTCCTGAGCATCGGCACCAACGACCTTATCCAATACACCCTCGCGGTCGACCGGACCAACGAACGCGTCGCGCAGCTCTACACGCCCGCCGACCCGTCCATCCTCCGGTTGATCCGCACAGTCGTCCGTGAAGGCTGCCGGGCCGGCGTTCCGGTCAGCCTGTGCGGCGAGATGGCAGGAGACCCGCTTTTCGCTATCCTCTTGATCGGCATGGGGTTGCGCATCATGTCGATGGCCGCCAGCAATATCCCAAGGGTGAAGAAGATCATCCGCAGCATCACGCTGGCCGATGCGGAGCGGACAAAACGTCGCGTACTCTCCTTCGAAACCGAACGAGAGGTGCTAAACTGTCTACGGGACGAGACCCGCCGCGTATGGGACGAGATATAGCCTCTGCGATCATCCTGAGCCGACATCGGGGTGACCCCCACAGGCCGGGGCGAGCAGCGGAAACGCATCCGACCGCATTCTGACGTGCGTCGGGCGCCTTTCCGCCACTCGCTTGGCGGCGGGTGACAGAAAACGATCCCGGGCCGGTGCGACGTTCGTGCCGCGGCCATCGGGATGAACTTTATTTGCATCAGCGAGGGATTGCACAAAGCTTGCGATATCGCTTGGCGATTCGGTTCTCGGTTGAGGGCGACCTGCGCTTTATCTCTCACCATGACACGTTGCGGCTGTGCCATCGGGCGTTGGCCAGGGCCGACATTCCCGTGCGCTATTCCGAGGGATTCAATCCCCTGCCACGCGTACGGA
Source organism: uncultured Planctomycetaceae bacterium (assembly GCA_964514515.1). Classification (GTDB taxonomy): domain Bacteria; phylum Planctomycetota; class Phycisphaerae; order UBA1845; family UTPLA1; genus CAZERK01. The sequence continues at coordinate 4,962 of CAZERK010000047.1, read as the reverse complement.
TCTCCCTGCCGCGTCCCGTGGGCGTCGCGTCTCTGGACGAGCAACTTCTGATCGAGTTGACCTCGGAGACGCCTCCGGACGCGGTCGTGTCCGGCCTCGGCGCACAGATGCCGACAGGCATCACGCTACGGGCCGCCCGGCTGCTTGCCGACGATGACAGCCAACAACCTCAGGGGGTTCAGTACGCCCTACCCATCGATCCGTCGTTGCACGGACCGATCGCCGAACAAGCGAGCCAGTTTTTGGCGAGAGACGAGGTCATCGTGGCCCGACTGCACACGAAGTCCGGCCCACCGAAGATGGTGAACATCCGGCCTTACATCACGACCATCGACGTGACGTCCCAACGGACGACATGGTGGCAGGTTGTAAGTCAGGCAGGCACGGCACGGGTGACTGAGGTCCTCGAAGCCGTCGGCCTGTCCGCCAGAGACCATCTTCATCACCTCTGCAGAACGCAAGTCTCCTATGCGAGCCGTCTCGCCGCGTCCGCTTCGGACGACGGCGCCGCCCGCACGTGCAATTCCCACCCAAGCGAGGGTCAACGTGGCACAGTCATCGAAGCGCTCGAAGAAAGCGCCCGCGAAGCCGAAAACCACCCTTAACAAGCAGAGCCGATCGAAGAAATCGACCACGAGGCAGAAGGCGCCGGCCGCGTCGGCCCAGAAGCCCAATCCACCGGCCGACACGACCGCAGCGACCGCCGCAGCGGATCCAGGCGCGTCGATCGTCGTGACCGGCCGGGAGGGTCCAGGCGCCTCGCCGGACAAGCTCTCGGCGATCCACAGCATGACGGCCGCGGCCTTGGTAGCTCTAACACGCAATTCATCCTTTGCCGCAGGCATTCTGGAATCCGAAGCGGAGTCTGAGATTGAATCCGCGTCCGAAGCGAGACCGAGGCCTCAGCCCGCCTCCGTGGCCCACGAGCCGCTCGGCGACGGCGGTACCGAGCCGGATTCTGCCGGCGCCCCGAGCACCGGCGCGCCGCAGCAGCCGCAATCGCACACGGCCGCGCGCGGTCGCAGGTCCAAGTCCCGACACAGAAGAGCAGAGCAAGAGGCGAACGCGAGTGCGGCGAGCATTCGCTCGACGGCTCCGACATCCGAAAGCCGCTCCGAAGGAGCTACCGCAGCGCCCGATGCTGCCAAGTCAGGCGCGACGTCGACCGGTGGCGACGCGCGCGCAGACGATACCGCCATCGGTAGGTCGCGCGCGCCAGGCAGCGCCATAGCCGCGCGACCGCCGGCCGACGCCAAGCCGGACAGCGGCCGAACCGGCAAGCCCAGGCGCCGACGCCGTGGCCGCGGCAAGCCGTCGGATTCCCGCGGCTCACCGACGACACCCTCAGCCGCTGCCCAGGTCGCGCTGGAATCTGCAGACGAGGAAGAACCCGTTGGAGGCCTCGACACGGAGGAGTCGGTTGAGCTGATCGAAGCGGAGGAATCGGTCGAGCTGATCGACACGGAGACGCCGAAGGGACTGATCGACTTGGAGAGGACGACCGGGATCGTCGACGCTGATTCCGTGGTTGAAAGGATCGATTTTGAGGAGATCGAAGCCAAACCGCTCCGCGCTCGACCGCCCGCGGCGGCAGCGGCCGCCCAGGTCCAAGTCGCGCCTGCGCCGAAAGAGACGGCTCGCCTCACGGCGATCAAGCCGTCGGCGCAGCCCACCGCCGAGCATCGGGAGATGCTCATCAACGTCTCGGACGGCGACGAATGCCGGATCGCCTTGATGTGCGAAGGCCGCCTGGAAGAACTGTTCATCGAGAGGGCCGCCGCCACGTCCAACGTCGGCAACATCTACAAGGGACGCATCACGAACGTCGAGCCGTCCATCCAGGCCGCGTTCATCGACTTCGGGCAACCAGTCCACGGCTTCCTGCACATCAGCGATCTGCACCCAAAGTATTTCGCCAAGGGCAAGAGCGAACCAGAGCTCATCGGCAAGAAGACGCCTCGGCGCAGCCGCCCGCCGATTCAACAATGCCTGCGCCGGGGTCAAGAGATCATTGTTCAGGTCATCAAGGAGGGAATCGGTACGAAGGGACCGACGCTCTCGTCGTACGTCTCGCTTCCCGGACGCTTGCTGGTCATGATGCCGGATATGGAGCAGCTCGGCGTCTCGCGGAAGATCGAAGACGCCGAGCAACGACGCAAGTTGCGAACCGCGCTCGAACAGCTCTCGCTGCCGCCCGGCTTGGGCTTCATCGTTCGCACGGCCGGCGTTGACCGGACCAAGCGCGAACTGCAGCGAGACCTTAACTACCTAACCCGGCTCTGGAAGAAGGTTGTGGTTCGGATCAAGCGCGAACCGGCTCCGGCCACGCTCTACAAAGAGTCCGACCTCGTGATCCGCACCGTCCGCGACATCTACGACACGAGCCTGAACCGCATCGTCGTGGACAGCGCCACGGTCGCCGCGCGCGTGCGTGAGTTTCTCTCCATCGTCAGCCCTCGGGCGCAGGACGTCGTCTCGCTTTACCAGGATACCGAACCGATGTTCCATCGCTTCGGCATCGAATCCGAGATCGAGAAGCTGCACTCGAAGCGCGTGCCGCTGACGTGCGGCGGCTCCATCGTGATCGAGCCGACCGAGGCGTTGGTTGCGATCGACGTCAACTCCGGCCGATTCCGCATTCCCGAGAACGCCGAGGAGACGGCCTATCGGGTCAATCTGGAGGCCGTCGACGAGATCGCGCGGCAACTTCGCTTACGCGACCTGGGCGGCCTCATCATCTGCGACCTGATCGACATGACGCAGGAGAAGCACCGGCGCAGCGTCGAACGCCGTTTGGCCGACGCGCTCAAGAAGCACAAGGAGCGAGCCAAGATCCTGCGTATCTCCCGGTTTGGGATTCTCGAGATGACGCGGCAGCGACAACGGCCTTCGTTCGCCAAGAGCATCTACCAAGATTGCCCGCGGTGCGGCGGATCGGGGCGCGTCAAGAGCACCGAATCGGCCTGTCTCGACGTCATGCGCCAAATCCGCCTGGCCAGTCACAAGAGCGGCGTCGTCCGCATCGACGTGCACGTGGGCGCGGCGGTCGCGAACGACCTGCTGAATCGCAAACGGCATCAGCTCGCCGATCTGGAACGGAACACGAACCAGACCATCCGCATCCACGCGAATGAGGACTCCAACATCGAGACCGTGCAAATCTCTTGCATGGATCGTCGAGGGCGTGAGGTTCTCCTGACGACTGCGCCAAACATCGATCTCCGGCTGGGAACAGACCCGACCCGTAGGCCTCCCCTCCCTCCACTCAATCGACCGAACAACGGCCTGCGGACGCCCGCTGCCGGCTTCCACGATAAGGACGCAAGCCGCAGGCCCTCCCAGCCCCCGCCTCACGGGCACAACAACGGCCCGCAGACGCCGGCCGCCGGATCTCAGGGGAAGGACGCACGCCGCGAGTCTTTCTCAGCTTCGCCCAATAAGCCCAACAGCGGCCCGCCGCCGAGCATCGACGACGCCGCGGGGAAGGACGCGAGTCGCAGGCCGAAACGCCGCGGCGGTCGAAGGCGCCGCGACAATGCCCGGGACAATCGATAGGATGCCGACTTGGCTGGACGCCGCGGCAGGCACGTCGCGGGATTGAGGTCTGTTCATGAATCGCTCGACGTTTGTCCGGGGCTTGCGATGTCGGCTCTTCACGGCGTTCCTGCCGCTGGCATGGCTTCTCGTCGCCGGCTCGGGCTGCGGCCCGGTCTGGCTTCTCGATCCCGGTTACGCAGAACGGCTGGCACGCGAAGAAAACCGTCCCTTGCTCTTCTACTTCAAGGCGTGGGACTCGACGCAGCATCGCAACATGAAGCTGAGGGTATTCGAGGACTCAGCCGTCAAGCAAGAGCTGATGGACACGGTCAACGTCGAACTGGAGTTCGCCTGGTCCGACCCCTACAAGACGCGCTACGGCGTCCAGCGGCCGCAGGTCTGCGTGATGTGCGGACCGAACGGCAAGATGGTCTCGTCGGCCTTGTATACCAACCCCATTCCGTCCCCCGAAGCCTTCCTCGCTTGGCTGAAACGGTCGAAGGCCGAGGCGACCCCCGCTCCGCCGACGACTACGTCAGCCCCCGCGAAGTAGGACTCCGTGCGCACGTCCGTCCCTCGCGTCGTCGCCGCGCAGCACGCCAACTCGCGCACGGCAAAACTCGTCGCCCGCCGATCCCGCCGCTTGGCGTGCGTTCTCGTGGATCGACGGCCGACGCAGCGGATGCCAGTCGATCGACCTCCTACACGATCCTCGCCGGACCGCGCTTCTCGAATTCGGCGGGATCGTGGATCGTCTCGAGAGCAAATCGGTCCGTCGTCCGCGCATAGAGCGAACCGCCCATCCGCCCGACGGCCTGGAGCTTCGCCGGATCGCACGCCAACTCGCCCGGCGACAGCACCGACTCGTCGACGTGAACGGCCAACACGTCGCCCAACACGGCATGACCCGCACCGGGCGCGTCGCCGAAGGAGATGATCTGCCGCAATCGGCATTCGAGATGGGCGGGGCTCTCACGCCCGAGGCAGGGCTTGACCCGCATGGCGGGAACAGGCGTCAAACCGCTCTTCTCGAACTCGCTAACGCCAGGCTCGAACTCGGTGCCGCAGATGTTCATGCGCTCGGCGATCGGCAGCGTCACGGTCGCGATCACAAACTCCCGCGTGCGTTCGATGTTGACGAGCGTATCCTTCTTGCCGCTGCGCCGATTGATCGACGGACAGAACAAGACGACTGGCGGGTTGGCCGAGATCATGTTGTAGAAGGAGAACGGGGCCAAATTGGGCCGGCCGGCCTCACTCAGCGTGGAGACGAGCGCGATCGGCCGCGGCTGCACGAACGTGATGAACAGCTTGTACGTCTCACGCCAACCGTATTCCGTGTCCGCAAGGTCGATATACATCCGACAACACCCTGCCTGCGAGGCTCAGAGACTGCTTTGCTCTATTGAAAAGCCCACGAGATTG
>CAZERK010000046.1:0-12914 GCA_964514515.1 uncultured Planctomycetaceae bacterium | reverse complement strand
ACCCCGCCGCCACGAAGCTGCTGAACTGCTCGATCACGTGGCCCGCCGCCCCCAGGCCCTGCTCGGCGTTCGTCAGGATGAGGCGCGTCGTCGCCGTATTCAGCACCAGCCGCAACAGCGTCAACGACAACAGCAACGACGGAAACGCTGAAAACTCGAGCGGGCTGTTCATGTACATCACAGTCAGCAGCACGATGGCGCTGAGCGTGATGTTGCCCACGAGCAACAGATCGAGCACCTGTGTCGGCAACGGAATCAAGATCACGAGCACCAGCGACATCGCCAGCATCGGCAGGACCACGCCTCGGTTGTCGTGGACCGAGTTCAGCGCCCTGCCAATCGTCGTTGGTGCCGTCGCCATGTCGCTCGCTATCGTCTCCTGCGTTTCCTACTCAACGGACGCGCTCCCCTTCGGGTCGCGGCTAAACAACAAAACTCCGCCGCCATGCCCGGGCGACGCATCCGGCCGTCGAGCGCGACGCCTTCCGGATCCCTAGGCCGCTCTCGGCCGCCGACGTCGCCGCAACGACCGGCCGGAGAGCTCGTACACGTAGGCGAGGATTTCCGCGATCGCCTGGTAGAACTCCTCCGGCACCTGTTGGCCGACCTCCACCGCCTTGAAGAGCGCCTGGGCCAGCGCCTTTCGCTCGACGATGGGCACGCCGTGCTGAATCGCGATTTCGCGGATCTTCTGCGCCAACAGGCCCTTGCCCTTCGCCACGACCGTCGGCGCCGTCATCTTCTCGGCGTCGTATTGGATGGCGATGGCCAGCTCCGTCGGGTTGGTCACGATCACGTCCGCCTTGGGCACGGCCCGACGAATGCGCTGCATCGCCGCGGCAAACTGCATCTTGCGCCGCCGTGACTTGACGATGGGATCCCCCTCCATCCGCCGCATCTCCTCCTTTATTTCTTCCTTCGTCATCCGCAGGTCGCGCTCGTGCTTATAGCGCTGCCAGATGTAATCCAACAAAGCCACGACAAACAGCACGAGCGCCAATTGCAGCCCGACGTCGTACAAGACCCGGGAGAGCACGACGACCTGATGCCAGCCGCCCACGCCGATCGCCAGCACGATTTCATCCAGCCGGCTGCTGATCGCCGAGTAAGCCACCGCGCTCACGACGGTCAGCTTCAACAGGTTCATCACCATCTGCATCAGCACGCGCGTGCTGAACAACCGCTTGACGCCGTTGATGGGATTCAGCTTGTTCAGCGTCGGCTGCAGCGGATGCCCGGTCAACAGCCAGCCGACCGGCAGCACGTTGGCGACGACGGCCATCACGAGCAACCCCAGCATGATGGGGCCCGCCGCCGTCAACACGGTCATCGCCACCGTCGCCACGATCCGCCCGACCTCCAGCTTGGCCGAATCGTCCGGCTGCAGAAACGTCAGGTTCTCCCGCATCGAACGCATCAGCGACGCCATCATCTGCGGGGCGAACCATCGCATGCACAGCAGCCCGCCCGTCAACAGCAAGGCCGAGGTCAAATCGTGGCTTCGCGCAATCTGGCCGCGCGACCGCGCTTCGGTCCGCCGGCGCGGCGTCGGAGCTTCCGTTCGTTCGGCATTGTCCGCCATGAATCACCCGCTTCGACGCGGCGTCAGCTTCCCAGCGACGCCCGCGACAGATGCTCGAATAGCAGGCCGATCTGATCGAGCCCGTCGAACATCGCATCCGCCATCAGATCGCCGCTGTAGGAGATCGTCACGGCAACCATGACCAGCGCCGTGGCGATCTTGAAGCTGAAGCCGACCGAGAGCACGTTCAACTGCGGCATCGTCTTCGTCAGAAAACCGAGCACGAGCGAGGTCAGCAGCAGCGCGAGAATCGCGGGGCCGGCCAGTCGCAACGCGGTCTCGAACGTGCTCTGCATCAAGCCGACGACGTAATCAACCAAGCTCAAGTCGGCGGCCAGCATCATCGGCGGAACGTGCCGAAAGCTCTCCAGAACCGCCTCGACCGCCGCCAGGTGCCCGCGCAACGCCAGGAAGATCATCAACACGACAAAGAACCAAACCTCGTCCAGCACGGTCATCGTCGTGTCCATGACGGGGTTGAACACCTCGCCCAGCGCCATCCCGGACTGATGGCTGACGGCCTTGCCCGCCACCTCCGCCGCCACAAAGATCAGGGCCAGGCCAAGGCCGAGGATTTCTCCGATGACGAACTCCCCAACCATCCCGGACGCCGCCTGCCCCAACGTGAGCGACGGCGGCAGCGTCGCCGCGACCGCCGGAAAGACCATTACCGACAGCATCACCGCCAGCCATACCTTGGCTGCTCGCGGGATCTGCTCGCTGGAGAACATCGGCACCGCCAGCAAGAGCCCGCTGACTCGGGCCAGCACGAGCCCGAACGCCGGCAGCAACATCTCGAACTTGAGCAATCCAAACGGCGCCAAACCGTGTCATCCTGGCGGCATCATCCGCGTTCTCAGAATCCGCAACGCGCTCCGCTGCGCGTCGCGGCTAAACAGCGCATTCGTAGCGGCCGACCTCCCGGTCGGCCGTTTTCGTCAGGTCCGGCCGAGCGGGAGCTTGGCCGCTACCAACCTCGCAGCCAACCGACGGCGCCGCCGAGCAAGCAACCAGGATCACCCGCCGCGGCCAGGACGCGCGTTACGGCCCCATCCAGAGCTCGCGCGTGTACTCCACCATCCGCGTCGCCAACCACGGAACGAAGAACGCGGCGGCAAGCCCCATCGCCACGATCTTGGGTACGAACGTCAGCGTCTGTTCCTGCAACTGCGTCACCGCCTGCACGATGCTGATGATCAATCCGACGATCATGCCGATGGCCATGATCGGCCCCGCCAGCGTCAACGCCAGAAACAGGGCCTGGTGACTCAGATCAACCGCCGTCCCGGAGTCCATCTACATCGCTCCACGCGTCTCGCCGGTGCGCCCCTTGCGGCGTCTCGCGAACCGATGCCGCCGCCCGCTTTTCGCCTTCAACCAAAACTCTCCAACAACGAGCCGACGACCAACCCCCACCCGTCCGCCAGCACGAACAGCATCAACTTGAAAGGCAGGCTGATCAGCACGGGCGGCAGCATCATCATGCCCATGCTGATGAGGATGGAGGCGATCACCATGTCGATCACGAGAAAGGGCAAGTAGATCTTGAAGCCCATCACGAACGCCGTCTTCAACTCGCTCAGCATGAAGGCCGGCACCAATTCCGTCAGGCTGACCTCGTCGTGATCGATCTCCGCGTCGTCCGCCAGCGGGCCGTGGGCGTACTCGACGAACAGGTAAACGTGCTCCTCGTTTCCGGCCTGCTCGATTTGCCGAAACATGAAATCCCGCAAGGGGCCGGCCGCGCGATGAAACGCCTCCGTTTGCCCCATCTTGCCGTCCAAATAGGGATCGACACCCTCGGTCTTGATCCGCTGCCACGTCGGCGCCATGACGATCATCGTCATGATGAGGGACAGGCCGGTCAGCACCTGACCCGGGGGAAGCTGCTGCGTACCCATCGCCTGCCGCAATAGCGCCAGCACCACCATGATGCGCGTGAAGCTGGTCATCATGATGAGGATGGACGGCGCCAGCGTCAGCACCGTCAAGACGATGAGGATCTTCAGCGACGTGCTGACGCCCTGGGCGTCCTTCGCGGCAGGCACGATCTGGCTGACGTCCGGGATGCCGAACGGGTTGTCGACGGGCTGCGACACGGTCGGGCGATCCTGCCCCAGAACGGGACAAGCCGTGCAAGCCATCAGCCCTGCGATCAGCCAAGCCGACGCGAAGCGAGCACGTCTTCGCCCTGATAGGTGCAATCGCCATGACACCGCGCAACTCCTTCGCGCGTGGCACGCGAGCCGCCCGGTCTGACCGGACGCCCGATCGGCCGCCACGTCGGCTCCGCCGACACGCCTCGTCCCTTCCTGCGCCGCGCCCCCTCTAATTCCGCCCGATTCGCGCCGCAATAATCCGTAGCCGGCGGCTTCAACAGCCGAGACGATCAACGAGCGGCGCAAACGGCGCGATCCGCCGCCCGCGGGCGACGACCTCCGCCGACAGCGTCAACGGCCGGCGCCGACGGTCGCAACCGCCGACAGACCGTGCACGCGATCCACCAACTGCCGAAGCCCTTCGCGGGCCGCGGCCAGTCGCTGCGTCGGCAACGGCTCATCGCGAGCGACCCGCCCGTCAACGCCCTCCGCCCTGGAATCCCCCTCAGCGATGTCGTCCGCCTGAAACCGTCCCAACGCCGCCGTAAACGACTGCGGCCGCCTACGCTCGACCGCCGCGATGACCTCGGCGACCTCGACCGGATCGCCGATCTCCGCGATGGCGCTCAGCCGCTCCGACGTGACCCCCACGACAATCAGCCGTCGCCCCAGCCGAATAAGGCAGAAGCTTTGTTTGCTCGACAGGCGATGATGGGCGAGCACGTCGAGCACACCGCCGCGCCCAACGCCCGCAGCCTTGCCCAGATACCGGCGAGCCAGGGCTGCCGCGCCGGCGATCACGGCCAAGACAAGCAGCAGCGGCCAAAACATCTCGACCGCGCTGACCGACGACGGCCGGCCGGTCGGCGACGACGTTGCGGCAACCGACGAACCGGCGATGGACCGGCGAAGGCTCCGCGTACTCGGCGCAGCCGGCCCGACTTCCTCATCCAACCAAGCGGTGATCGCATCGGGCTCCTGCGCCGGCAGGCCGTGCGCGGAGGCCGCCCCCTCCAGATGCTTGCGTGGAATCGCCGCGTCGCCATCCCCTGACCGCTGCGGTGCGCGATCTTCAACCGGCTGCTCGCCAGATAGCAGCCGATCCCAGCCGTCGGTGCCCTTCGACAAGTTCAGATGGGATTCGGCACGACGATGCAAGACGCCGCCCGCCGATGACTCGGGGGAATCGCCCCGAACGGCCTGGGGCTGGATGCACGCCAAGACCAAGGTCCAGGCCCACGGAACGAACAGACGGGTTTTTGATGACCCTCGCAACCGCATCGCTTGGCTAGCTCCGCCGGCTCAAACGAGTTGCTTTCCTTCAGCATCCGAGAGAACCTGACTGACGCGCACGCAGAAGTTGTCGTTCAGAACGATCACCTCGCCGCGAGCCACCAGGCGGTCGTTCACGAGGACGTCGACGGGATCCCCCGCCAGACGATCCAACTCCACGACGGAACCTTCGCCGAGCCGCAGGACCTCTTCGATGGACATCTCCGCCCGACCCAGCTCAATCTTGACGTTGAGCTCGACGTTGTTCAGAAACTCGATGCCGCGCCCGTCGTCGCCGCCCCGTCCCGTCCGGCTGAAATCCGGCAAGTCCAACGTCGCGGCGCCGGACGGAAGCGGCGGCAGCGGTCCTTCCGGCTCCGGCGGAGCAGACGCCTTGGCCGCTGCGGCGGCAGCGGCAGCGGCGCGCTCCTCCGCGATCGCGGCCTCCATCAAGGCCGCTGCCTCATCGAACGGCTTGCCGGCGGAATCTAACTTGACTGGCCCGGGTCCCGCAGAAACGTCCGCCGCAGCTTCGCTCAAGGCGCTGGCCAACGCGGCGTCTATATCAGCTTGGGTGAAAGGACCTGATGAGCCCCCAGACTCCGTGGGGTGCTCTGCCGACGACTCGTCGGGCCTGACGCCGACGGTGTCACCGGCGCTCCCGCCCTCGCCGCTCACGTCTCGTCTCTCGCCGGCGGGTTCGGCCCCCACCGCAGTTTCTGACTCTGGAGCAGCCCCTAATCCTGCTTCCGGAGCGGCGAGCGACTCTGCCGCAACGGGCTCGCCCCCGTCTTCGGCTGCTACCGTCCCGGCATCGGCCTGATCTCCCGCCTCGCTCTCGACGCTGGCTTCGGTTGCGCCGTCGGCCTCGGCCCCAACCTCCCCCGTCGAGCCCTCGACTGGAGTTTCCGAAGCATCCGCAGGCGAATCTGTGGGAGACGAATCCGAACTGGAAGCCGGCCCTTGACCGGCGCTTGGAGCCAAACTGGGCGCGGCGGCCTCGTCGCCGGCCTCGGCCTCGGCTGACGGCTCCACGCCAGGCGGGCCGGAAGCCGCGGCCAAAGCGGCGTCAATCTCTTCCTGCGACATGCCGCCGGGATCGTTCGGTGATTGCTCGGCCATGCGACCTACCTTCCATGGCGTTCGGCGGCATCCATGCCCGCGTCCGGTCATCGCCTCTTCGAGCCTGGCGCCCGGACGCACGCCGTCATCCCGTCATCGCTTCCCCTCGCAGGGTCCCCCGTCGCCGCGATCAAAACCCCATCGGCAGCGGCGTGCATTCCGGAATCAAGACGCGCTCGATCGACGCCTCGTCACCGATCAGCGCATTGAGCTCGAATAGAAATTGTCGCTTCAGTGTCTCCAGACCCGGCTCGGCGAGATGCTGCGGCTCGGCGCTACGGATGATCCGGCTCAGCGCATCCTCGATCGTGTTCTGTTTGCTTGCCAGAAATTCCTTGATCTTCTCGGCGTCATTCTGGTGAACCACCACGACGACCTTCACGCTATACAAGGTCGCCCGCGACGAGTTCATGTTCTGCACGCGGAGCTGGACAACCTCCAATTCCTCCGTCTCCGCCCACGGCTGCGTGGCGGGGGGATTGAGGCCCTCAACGCCCAACGTGGGGTCCGGCTGCGTGCCGAGCAGCCGCATGCACAGGAAGATCGCCACGCCTTCGACGAGCATAACCCCGCCGAACAATCCAAACGTGATCAGCGACTTCTTGCTCTTGTTCTCCGGCAGCTGCTCGCTGCTCGCCTCACGCTTCGCTTCTTCTTTGGCCATGGGCGCCTCATCCGCTTGTTGCCGCGCTTCGCGCTCATCGCGGCGTCGCATTGCGATACGCGCGCGCCAAGCCCGCCGAACGGACCGTCTGCGCGCGGGCGGCACGACGAGACGGCGACCCCGCATGCACGCAAGACCACAAAGCGACCTAGTTGTTTATCGGTCGATTTCTGCGCCGGCTCCACCGCTCTCCAAGGCGATGCGGGGGCGTTCACGCTGGAATCTGCGCGGAACGCGCAAAAGATGCCGGTTTGCCCGCCCGGGTCCGATGAGCCCGACAGCTCAGCCGTACTACGGGGCGAACGTCCGAACGCTTCGAGCGTACTCAACCGCCCTGCGAACGACCTCCTCAAGCGGCTCGCGAACAAAGAACCGGTCTCCGTTGACGAGCGTGATCATCGTGTCCGGCGTCTGCTCGATGGTCTTGATCATCTCGGCGTTGACGACGATCGCCTCTCCGTTGATCCGCGTGACCGTAATCATGGGTCTCACCCGCCATTCGATCGGCTCGGCGACGCACGACGCGCCGCGCCCACCACGCGCATCAACGCCGCGCGATCAGCAGCAATTCCTGAAGCAACTGATCCGACGTCGATATGACGCGGCTGGCCGCCGAGAACGCCGTCGACGACGTAATCAGGCTGATAAACTCCCGCGAGAGGTCGACGTTGCTCAACTCCAGCGTGCCGGCGCTAACCTTCCCGGCGCCCAGTTCCAGCGGCGCGGTGATCCGGGCATCGCCGCTGTTCGGCCCGATGAAATAGACGTTGTTGGAACGGGACAAGAGGCCGGCGGGGTTCGAGAACGTCGCCAGCGCCATCTGCCCGATCGTCTGGTTCAACCCGTTCGTGAACGTTCCCGTGATGATGCCGTCTTGGCCGATGTTGTAGTCGATCAGCGTGCCGGTGGAGAAGCCGTCCTGGAAGCTCCTCACCAGCGCCGTACGCTCAACCGCCAGGGCGTTGAGCCGCGAGAGGTTCAACTCGACGGGCAGCGGATCGTTGGCGCCCGTTGCATCCCGGTCGATCACAATGTCGTTCTCGGGCGACTCGACGTATTGTCCGTTGGCGTCGAACGTCACCGTGCCCGTCCCAACGTCAAATTTCACGTCGGAGTCTTCGGTCGCCGTTGCGTAGAACCGCCACGTCGTGCTCCCTGTCGCCTTCGCCTCCAGGACCATGATCAAGTCCACGGCCAGGGGCGTGCCCAGCGTGTCGTACACGACAAACGACGTATGGCCGCTCTCGCCGTTGGCTGCCTGATCCTCCGTAAACGTAAACGGGATTTGCGTCGCCCCATCGCTGAGCAGCGTACCGGGTTGAATCGACAGGGCATTCTCCGTTCAGACGTTTCCCTGGATTTCCAGCCGGCCGTCTCCCGTGACCTGCACGCCCGGGCTACCTCCCACGCCAGCGGTCGTGTCGATGCCGATCACGTCGTCCAACCAAGCCAGAAAGTCGCCGACCGTATTGCCTGTCGTTCCCACGATGAACGACTCGTTGGGGATGTCCCGCCCCCCCCGCTTGACGCCCTCGATCGTGATGATGTCTCCGGCAGCCAGCAGCGGCGCCCCGCCCGGATTCTTGACCACGGTCAGGTTCGTCGCCGCCGTGATCGGATTATTGGCGGCATCGTGCAGGATCTGTGACCGCAGAATGGTGCCCTGCGTGGCCACGGTTCCGTTGGAGTTCAGCGTGCCGTTCAACTCCGCGGTCGTCGTCGCCCGCGCCGTCGTCAGCGTCCCCAACGGAATGGAGATGTCGCCCAATGCGCCGGGGATCAGCTTGAAGTCCCGGTTGACCGAGTACCCCTGCACGAAGAATCCGTCCGACGAAATCAGTCGAGCATCCGCGCTCAGCGAGAAGGCCCCATCACGCGAGAACACCTGCTCGTTCTCCGGCGTTCGCAGCACGAAGAACCCATCGCCTTCGATCGCCAAATCGCTCGGCACGCCCGTCGTCTCCAACGCGCCCGCCGTGAACGACCGCTGGATGGCGCCGACGGTCGAACCCAAGCCGATCTGCATCGGGTTCGTACCGCCCTGCGTCGTGCTCGGCTTGGTGCCCGCCGAGATCGTCCTGGCGAACTGAGTCTGGAAGAGGCTCCGAGACCCCTTGAACCCGTTCGTGTTGATGTTGGCGATGTTGTCGCCGATCACGTCCAGGCTGAACTGGCTGCTGCTGAGCCCCGACAGACCCGTGTAAAGAGCAGAAGTCAAACCCATGGCACACTACTCCATTGGCGATTCTTCCATGTTCCCGAATACGCTGCCACTCTCTCCTGAAGACCTCCAACCGGAGGCCCATCCAGCGGGCCGCCCTCGTGCGAATGCCCGGCATTCGCCGGCCGCCGAACCATCACAAGCCGAAGTTGCTTTGAAGCTGTCTCGCCAACGCCTGCTAACGCCCCCGGAATTGAAGGTCACGGGGCTCGCCGGCGTCGTGCAACCGTCGTCAGGACAGCAGCGGCGACAACATTCTCTCCAACACACTGGCCGGCTGCTGGACCTTCGAGGCGCCGCTCTTTGTGGAGGCCGCGTCGGCCGATTTCGCCGAACCGGCATCCGCCACGATGGACCGCGCCGCCGGGTCGTCCTCAGCCTCCTCCATCGCCGCCAAGTCCGCCTGAAGCTGCTCGAGGATGTCCGGCGGCAGGTTCTCCACGAGCGTCACTTGCTCGACCCTGCTCAGCGGTATCTCTCGACCGTTGTGCAGTTCCAGGATGGCGTCACCGTCCGCGTCGAACCGGACGCCGATCACAAGACCCTGCAATTCGTAGCTCCCACCGGAGCTGTCCTTGACCGTCCCGGCGATGTAATGCCCGATCAGGCTGGTCGCGCCGCTGAATCGTTGCTCCGAGGCCAACGACGTCAGCGTCTCGGTGAGCGTGGCCGTTTGCTCCATCTCCCGAATCGTGGACATCTGCTGCATCAACTGCTGATTGTCCGTCGGGTTCATGGGGTCCTGCGTTTGCAGCTCGGTAATCAATAGCTTGAAAAAATCCTCGCTGCTCATGTCGCCGAACCCGCGCGTCGTCGCATCATGCGTCGACGTGACTTGCGTGCTGGAGCCGACTGTTGACGTAATCATGATCCTGCCCTTTGCATTGGAGACGCTTCTGCCTGACCGTCTTCCGTCGCCCGTGTTTCACGAACAAGCTGTCTGCGGCCCTCTCGCCGCAATCTCCTAGGCCACCAAATCAAGCAGCGAATCCGACATCGGTCTCTGGCCCTCTCGCCCGACGGCCAGACTCATCTCGTCCGCGCCGGGCCCTTCATCCGACCCGACGCCCCATCCCTGTCCCCAGGCGTCATTCCGTTCATCCTCCCGACCAAACGCCGTCCCCGCTCGCCCGTCGGCAAGCTGGCCGCTTGCGTCTTGAGACGCGGCCCCACCGTTTTGTCCGCCGTGCGGCGGATGGCCGCCCTCTTTTCCTTGCGGACTGGATTCGCTCGAGGCCGGCGACTTCACGACAACATCCGCCCGCTCGACCCGGATGCCGTGCGACGCCAACGCCTCTCGAAGCTCCGCCATCCGCGACGTAATCAGCCGCGCCACCGAACTGGATTCCGCGTCAACCTGCAGCGTCATGGCGTGCTGCTGCACCCGAACCTGCACGCGAAGTTGTCCCAGCTCCGGCGGCTCAAGCTGCATCGTCACGTGGAAGCGGCCCTCGCCGTTGGACGCGCTCAGCACCCGGATCGCGCCGTCTAGCGACTCGGCTCCGCTCGGACCTGATGCCGCTGCCTCCGTCGCGCCCGAGGCTGCCGCGCCGGCGGCGTGCCCCAGCGCGGCGGAGAACGACGTGGCGGTCGTCGAATTGCTTGCGGACGGGTTCAGCGCGTGCGAAACACCCCCGGAAGTCAACATGCCTGCGCCGGCCGTGGGCCCCGCAAGCGGTTGGGCCCCCGGCGCGGGCCAAAGCGACAGGGCAACCGGCCCGGCCCGAGCCCACCCCGGCGCCGCCCCCCGCCCCGGCCGGGGGCCCCGCATGCGGTGGCCCCCCCGGCGCGTTCAACAGGAACTGGGCAACGGACGCGGCCGCAGAGTCCCCCGAGACGTCGCCCAGCCGAACGGCCCCAAGCGACTCGGACGAGTCCGCCCCCACCGCCTGCAAACCGTACCCGGCCGCGACGAATCGAAGCGGCATCTGACGCTGAGCTGTCGCGTCCCGCTGTTTTGCCCCCGCCTCCGCTCCTTGCTCGCCGCCTTCTCGTCTCTGATCCAGCCAGGCGTCAACGCGCTGGTCTCGCTTTGTCTGCCGTCCGACCGCCGGATCGACGCGCTCGGCGACCGGGGCTTTCGGCTCGGCCGGCTTCATCTCGGCCGCCTGGCGCTCTCCGCCCTGCTGTCCGTGCCGCTCCTGTCGTTCCTGCCGGGGCTCGTTCGTCAATTTCGATGCAACCGGCTTGGTAACAGACGGGCTCGTTTCCGATTGGGCCGACTCCTCCCGTACCGCGTCCCCTTCGCTTCCATCCGACTGCGCTGGGACCTGCACCGCCGACGGTGCGACCCGTACCCGCTGAACCTCCTTCCCGCCTTCTTCTACGACCGGCGTCTGGCTCGCTCGGGCGACCGCCATCGCGCCGCGGAACGGCGCATTCTGCTCCGGCCCGATCTGTTGCTGACCTTCGGCGAGACGCTCCGTCTGCGGATCCGATGCCGGCTGTTCACCCGCTGGCAGGGCCGCGTCGGCATGCGCTCCCGACGAAGCGGAGACGCTTCGAGATGGGGGGTTCTCGCTCGACCCGCGCACCGGCTCGCGGCACGGCTCGTCACGGAGCCCGCGCGCGGCGGCTGGCCACTGCGACGGCTCTGGCGTCTGGGGTACGGCAACCGCCTCCGCCTGCGCCAGCTCCGCGGCAGCCGAATCACGGTCGCCACGGTCGGCCGGCGTCGCCGTCTCGTCAACGGGAGCGCCTTCCTCCGGCCCCTGCCGGTCGCTTGCCCCGTACGGCCTCCTTGCCTGCGCGCGCGACGCCCGGCTCGCGGCCCGCAGTTCCTCCAGAAAGGCTGAGGATCCGCCGTCGGCCGGGGAAGACCGCCGTGCGTTCTCGATGAAGGGTTGGCGCGCGCTCAGCCGCCCAAGCGCATCAGCCGGATGAAGCTGAGACCCCATGGCATAGGCTTCCCATACGGGTTAGATGCCTGCACCCAGGGCCTCCGCCTGTGTTGCATCCTGTTCATGTAACTTGCTCAAGACGCGCCCGATCCACAGGCGCTCGTCGTTCGCTTTGCACGCGCTGACGATCTTCCTCGCCTTGCGCACGTCCATCGTCATCAACAACCAAACAACGTCCGCATCCTGCTTCTGCCGCAACAGGTCCTTGGCGTCCTTCGGTCCAATCCCCGAAAGGATACTCAGCTCCCTCTGCAGGCCGCTGTCGTCCGCCTGCTGAACCCGTTGTGCCACCTCCTCCGCGAACCGCTTCTTGGTCTCCTCCAGGGCTTCCTTCTCCCGAAGCATGTCGAGTTGCCGCGTCTCCAAGAGCTTCCAGGCGTCCTGGATTTCCCGCTCCCGGCGGTTCAGCTCGATCACGTATCGCTCTTCGATCTCGCGGTTGCGTTGAATTCGTTCGACCGTCGACTTCGGCAGATTCTCCTGCGCGTCCGCCGGCTGCGAGGCCGCGGTTTCTTCTTGCTCACCCTTGAGGATGGCCAGCGCTTCCCGCACGCGCTCCTGCGTCAACCAACCCTGCGCATGGGCATAGCCGGCGAGGCCGATCAAGGCCGCCAGGTTGGCCACCGCCACGAGCGCCGCCAGCGTGAAGAGCCGTTTCACGATACCCTGCAATCCTCAAACATCGCGTGCACGAACCGCGTCGAGTTCATGTCATCCAATTCCATCCGTTCCTCGCGCTCCAGTCCCACGCGATGCGCCTCGCGCTGCCGCTCCTCCAGGCGCTCCAGCACCTTCGTCGCCTTGCGCCGCTCGGCCAGCTCCGACCGCTCCTGTGCCAGCATTGCCCGCTGGGCCGCCAGCGCCGCATCCGCCTCCAGCGCGCCACGACGCAGGCGAATCATCCAGTATCGCCCAACCTTCAACTGATCTACGTCGATGCGCTCGCCGCCCTGCAAATCCCGCGTCAAGCGGATTTGATCGGCGATGTTCGACTCCAGCAGCCGCTTGTGCTGCTCGATCCGGCCGACCTGCCGCAGGCGCTGCGCCACCACGC
>CAZERK010000045.1:9736-13103 GCA_964514515.1 uncultured Planctomycetaceae bacterium | reverse complement strand
CCAGCCGGAAGTCCGGGTGCGGGGCGACATCCTCGCCGGTGTCGGTGAGGAGCAGGTGGCCGTCGGGCTCCAGGACCTGCTGGAGGACGAAGCCGATCTCCGGCTGCATGGCGTCCACTTCATCGAGCTGGAGGATGTAGCCTTCGAGCATGGCCTGCGGCAGGATGCCTTTAGCGAAGACGGTCTCCTTCTTTTCGTTGACCGTCCAATGGCCGACGAAGTCTGCCACGGAGGTTTCGCCGTTGAGCGAGACGCGGCGGACGGGCCTTTTCGTTAGTGCCGCGATCTGGCGGACGAGCGAGCTCTTGCCCGTGCCGCTGGGGCCGTGGACGAAGACGCGCTCGTTGTGTTCGATGGCCTCGGCGACATCCTTGCACGGGTCGGTCCAGACGAACGTGTTGTCCGGCTGAGGAATGAGCGGATGCTCGACGCCGTGGCGGGCAGTCATGAGGGTACCGGCAACGTCGAGCTGGAAGTGGAGCACGCCGTTGCGGCGGTGGACGTTCTGCGCAATCAGGAAGGTCGCGAAGGCCGGCGTGCAGAGCGGTTCCTTGGGGAACTGCTTGCGGAAGACCTCCGGCTCCACGCTGTGCTGCGAGCGGAGGTGGTTGACCAGGGTGAACAGTTCTTCTTGCCCACAGAGGGGGCAGGTGATGCGGTCAGACATTGCTTGTTACTCCTTGGGTTTTTGGGAATGGTCGAGGCAGCCGGCTGAGCGCCGACGCCGATCTCGTGCGTGAAACAGGGGAGGACGGTTGAGCTGCGCCACTCAGAAGTTGTCGGCGCAGGCCTGGAGGGCGGTGCGAAGGCCTTTGAGGTAGCGGGGATCGGCCACATCGATGCCGGCGCAGGCGTGGGCGAGCACCATTGACTCGATGGCGTCGATGGCGGCGTTGTACTGCTCGGCGTCCAGGCGAGAGTCATGCAGGTTGGAGGTGAGACGGCCTGATCGCCGTCTTTCGGCATCGGGGGGCGGCAGGATGATCTGCATCCAGTCGCGGTCCAGCTTGAGCTTGATTGTGGCGGCCTGGGTGGCGGAAGCGAGGCTCTCGGGCAGGGTGAGATGAGCGCGGACGCCGAAACCCAAGCGTACCGCTTCGATGTCCCGCGCAGCGCGGTCCAATCTGGCGATGTACTCCTCGGCGTCAATCTCGTCATCCGCCTCGCGGCAGAGGAAGAGGAACAGCGTGTCGCCGGCGTCCTCGGCGCGCAGCTTGAACTGGCTGATCGTCTCGCTGGATTTGGGCGGTTCGATCGGTAGCAGGTCCTGGTCGGGGTAGCTTTCGTAAAGGATTCGCGGGGCAGTCGTGGCCCATCGGTTACGCTTGGCCATTCCGCACCTCCTTGCCGTTTTGCTTGGGAGCCGCCCACGGCTGGTTGGCGGCCGGGAGGATGTTCCGGCCGTGGACGGCTTCGGCGACCATGGCGGCCTCCTCGCAATCGGCCAGCGGGCCGTGGTGGTGACCTTCGGCGTCCTCCACGTAGTAGCGCTTTGACGACGGGGTGGGCGGTTCGTCCTCGGCTTCGCCAGGGAATGACCAGATGCCGGCCTTGGCGGCTTCGTCCTGAAGGGCATCCAGCAGGTTGATGAGTCCCGACAGGGCCTCCGCGTCGGGCGAGTCGTAGGGTTGGCGCTCCAGCAGTCGCAGAAGCGTGAGTTTTTGTTCGTGCAGCAAATCCCAATCGACCTGATTGAGGGTATCGAACATGGTTTGGTCCTCCGGTCTGTGATGGTCTGGGGACCGGCTGCTGCCCACTTGAGGTCCGCGTTACGCGCGCGGAATCTTCTTCCTCATGCGAGTCGGCCAGCCGGTTCGTGATGGTGGGTGAGTAAGCGGGGCGGCGAGTCGTTCAGGCGGTCGGAGGTGTGGGGGAAAGCTCGGCGTTGGCCGACTTCGGCGGATCGATGGTTTTGTAGGTGCCGTCCACGTGCCGAATGGCGACGGTGCCGCTGGCGAAAACGGTTACCGATTGCCACTCGGGCTCGATGCGGTGCAGCGGAGCCATGATGCTCTGCCGCAATTGCTCGTCGGGGCCGATGAGGTTGGCCCAGAAGCGATTGAGTTCTTCTTCGAAGGAAGCTAATTGCGTGTCGTACGTGTCGCCCTCATCGCACCAGCCGCCGAGGTGGTACCAAATCTCGGATGGTTGGAGATGATCCTGCGCTTGCGGCGTGACCATGATGTGCTCGTCCGCCCAGCCTGGGGTTTCCTTCGGCGGCTGCGGCGGCTTGGCCATGCAGACCGACGCGGAAAAGACCTTGCCGTCGCTCGTGCGGACCGTGATAGCCAGCGCTTCCACGCAGATCAGCTTGCCAGACCAGAGCCACTCGCTGTGCAGTTCCGTGCCGATCTTGACCTCGACTTTGCCGATGGTCGGCAGCTTGGCCCAGGAGTAGCCGTCGTAACACGAGCGGATATCCACGGGGACGAACGGCTCGGTGAACGTGCCAAGCGCCGCCAGGAGGTGGGCGTTGGTCTCGTCACCATCCTCGCCGGGGGCGTGCGGATCGAAGCGGTAGCATTTGTCGAGCGGGAAATCCTTGGGCATGACCACCTCGACCGGCTCCGGTGCATCGCCACCTGAGATCAGGCCAACCGTAAACGTCGGCTTGGCCTCGGCTAGGGTGACGCCCAGTTCCTTGGCCCGGAGGAATTCCTTGTACGGCAGCGCGTGTTCGCCTCTGCGCTCGATGTAGCGGTACGCCTCCAGCTCGATGGCGGCCAAGAGCTGCTTGTACGCCTCGTTCTCCACCAGGCGTGTTCGCGCCGGGAGCATCAGTCGAATGCCGGTCGGCTCGCCGGTCAGATCCACGAGGTAATGGAGGCCGGTTTCGCTGATGGGGTGATAGTCGAACGCCACGACTTGGCCGTGGAAGTTGACGATCACGTTGTTGCTGTACCAGCGTTCGCGCCGGCAGGAGTTGTGCCACTGGTCCAATTGATTGGATTCGCGGACCTCGATCTTGCAGCCGAGTCCCGCGTGATGGGCGGCGTTGTCGGAGACGAACGGCAGCTTGGGGCAGCGCTTGCCGTCCACGACGACCTGCAAGCTGGAAAAAACGGCGTTGATGTCCACTTTCGACGATTCCCACGGCTCATCTTGAAACCGCAGGATGGTGCCTTTGCGCACAGGGGTGGGATCGTTCAGTACTTCGACCGGCTCGTGCGTCCAGCCGTTCTTGCTGATCGTGACCATCTTGCCTTTGGAGCGGATGGTCACTTCCCGCGGGGCCAAGCAGAAGATGCCCACGCCGGCCGGGTCCTCGCTTTCCTCGCAAGTCTCGTCCCAACCGGAGCCGCCCAAATCGAGCAGCTTGGCGAAGTCGTCGATGCCTTCGCCGTTGTCTTTGCCCGTGACCCAGCCG
>CAZERK010000045.1:3007-9726 GCA_964514515.1 uncultured Planctomycetaceae bacterium | reverse complement strand
TCGATGATCCGGCCTTCGGCCGTGCCGGTGAAGAGCCGGTCAGCCTTGGTCAGCAGCCTGGGGTTAACGCATGCTTGTATGGTTGTCATTTGTTGGTTCCTCCACATGGTTCTTCTGGCGACACCATGCCATAGGGGACATGGTGTCGCCTGTTTCGTTGCCACGGTCCGCGCAACGCGCGCGGAAAGAGCCGTGGCGATCATTCTGTCGTTGGGATTCGATTGAAGGGGTGATTCCTAAGGGAATCGCAGGGTGTGGCGGCCGAGAGCTGGCCGTTCAGTCAAGCGATCTCGAACGGTGGGACCGGGGGGATGGTGTGGCACAGGCTCTGCAGGATGCGCTTCGCCGTCGGAGCATTGCCGGCTTCGAGGGCCGCTAAGGCGTTCCGCGCGGGCTCCTCGGCGATGAGGATCTTGTTGCCGCTTTCGTTGCTGCAAATCCGCGACAAGGGCGCCTTCATCTCCGGCCGCCAGTCGACGCGCTCGGCGTCATACATGCTGGCGCCATCGCGGCAGGTCTGCTCCAGGTCGGGGAACTCGCCCCAGGAAGCCTCGTTGTCGCACAGCCAGAGCCGTCCGTCCTTGCGGGCGGCCATCAGCTCTTCGGGCGACTTCGGCTCAAATGTGGCGTCGCCCCATTCGAGGCTGACGCGGTCGGTCGAGATAGCGGTACACAGCTGCTCCGCGTGTGATCGCGGCAGCGTGCCGCCGATCTGAATCCAGCCAGACATGCGTTCACTCATGGTCTTCTCCTTGTGCGCCTGCGGCGCAGAAAAAGGCCCAGCCTTCCGCGGATGAGCTCCGCACGCTTGTGCGAGTGACTGCCCATCTGAGGGGTGGTCGGGCTACTGGTTTCGGTCTTACTTGAATGCGCGACGGGCTGCTTGGCTCAATCAGCCCATCGGCCCCATCATGTTTAACGGGTCCATCATCTGCATCTGCTGGTCGAACATGTCATCCATGGCCTTGAAGGGATCGAGTTCCATGGGGTCCTGCATCATTGGGCCAGAATCGAGTTGTTGAACAAGGTCGTCAAGACAGGCCGCTTCACACCCAGGCATCGAGGCCTGTTCTTCCAGCATGGCCTCTTGAGCCGCCTCCATCAACGCGAACGCATCGAGCTCCGGAGCAAGAAGCGTTGATGACGGCTCAAGCGATTCAGCAGCGAATTGTGGCAACGCCTCCGCAGCGTCCATCTCCGCCATCGCAGCGCTCGTGATCGGATCGGACGGCACCATGTCCATCGACGACACTGCCGTGGCGATTTCGTCTGATGAGCCCCCGGGCCCCATCGACGGCGGATTGAACCGAACATCATGGTCTATCTGAATCGGCTCAGGTTTTTCCATAGGCCTAGACCGCGATCCAAGTTCGTCTATCGCCTGCTCGAAAAGGACCGGATCCAACAGCAGATCCTCGTAGCGAACCGGCTGGGGCCTTGGCTCCGAATCCGGCGGCGCAAATCGCAGTTCCGGCGTCCGCGGCCCAAGCTGGATCGCCTCCCACGGTTCCGGCTGGCCATAGCCAGGCACCGTTGGATACGTGGGGTGAATCGGATCGTATTCCTCGTCGGCTTGGCCTCCATGCGAGACTCGTTCGACAAGCTCGCCACCTGGCGCCCCTGCGTAGTGCAGGCCGGGGATGTGGCGGTTGGGCACAAGGCGAGCCCTTTGCCTGCGGTAACGAGAATTCATCTCTCGGAGTGGACGATCCAGATACATGGTCAACTCCTTCCGGAGCGTGGCTCCTTTCGCGCGCCGTGCGGGCCTCGGGCCTTGCTCCGCTATCAGCATAGCCTGTCCGCGCTCCGGCTTGGTGACTTCTTGCTGACCGGGTGATGACAGGCAGAAGGACTCTGCTTGTACTGCGGCCCGCATCGATTCCTTGGCGGGGCCTCAGGGCTGGCTCGTCGAGGAAGGGCTTTTCGCAAAGCGATAGAGAATCAGCTACTTCGACCGTGGGCTGGCTTGTCGCCAATCCCGTTTTCTCGTCGAGGTTTCGCTGCGTGATGATTCTGGCGCGAGGCCAGGCGCTGTCACGTGGAAATCCTCCGGCGAGTTCCCCGCAGGGATGCTCGCCTTGGGCACTTGATGTGCGTTTTTGTGAGGATTGAGGAGTAGTGAATACGAGATTGCTTATAAGCTTTGCGTTTCCAGTGGTACCGGACTCGCGTAGGGCGTGGTCACATGTCCCCGCCGGGCGGCGGCGCTATGCTCTACGCTCTCATGGACGCAACGGACAGCCTCGTCGGCTCCATGAGCTTTCTCAAGCAGAGCTGTTCTCGGGGGACCGGTTCCCGCGGCGGAACGCCCGCAACTCCGCAAGCTTCTCCTTCATGGCTGGATCAAGATCCGGAAGCTGCGAGGCATTCGTGAGGATTCGGAAGTTCGTCACGTTCATCGCTTCCAGGAGCTTCTGAGCACATGCGGGGTCCTGCATCATGAACTGCGTAGGAATCGCGGCGCACGGCAAGGAAGGCCGGGCTGTGGCTGGGCAGGCGCTGCTGCTGGCATGCTCAACCGACAACGCGATCAAGAAGAGTTCGGTGATCGTGAGCACGAGGACGAGCAATAGCACAATGATCAGCAGCTTTCTGTCCCGGGCGATGCGTTCCTCGGGTAGGAGAGTACGGGCTGGAATCATGGCCGGTCACCCCATCGATAGACTGGTAAGTACCTCAGCGGATCGGGCGCGGTTGGTTGTAGAACGCCGTTCGGGTAAGCGTTCGCGTTGCTGATTGCTGTCCATGCGCCGACCGCACTCGACGCCATACGCTCGGTGGGACCATGCGGTGGGGACCAGAAGGGAAGGACTCGCGGTTGTCGGCGTGTCCACGCCGTTGTGGAGTACGACGGATTCGGATAGGGCGCGCCGGGCAGCGTACCTCTGGCCGCCTCACGGATGAGGGCGGCGGGCGTCACCGGCATGGTGCCCATGCGCATCGCTCCCATCGGCGAGAATCCCGGAGCCGGTTGTCGAGAGGCCCAGACAAGCCCAGCCGCCGGATCCTCGTATTGAACGCAAGGGAACGCGGCGCTCAGATCGTATCCACCCGATGGCAACGCTTCGCGCGGCCAAAGTGGAGAGGCCGGAACGAACGCTGCAGCGTGGGCGGCCGTTAGCAGCATGGCCACGGCGCTGAGCAGCCCGTGCAGAAAGCGCGTTGCGTTCGTGTAGTGCAATACCGATTCAGGGTAACGATGATTCATTAGGTTTCACCTCGAAAGGCCGGGGCGGGAGCCTCGGCTTGATGATCGGAAGAGCGGTGAGCGATGTTCTTGCGGGCCACGCTCAACTCCAGGAGGAGCATGTCCTTTTCCTTCGAGCCGACACCTGCCTCCTTGAGTCCTGCGACCTTTTCGGCCAGTTGTCGCAGGCTTCGCTCGAATCTGGACGACAGCGTCCAGGCATCCCGATAGCCGGCTCGATCGCTGAACCGCGAGACATGTTCGATCAACCCCAAGCGCTGGAGCTTGGCGCGGACCCTCTCCAGCGTGCGGCGGGATACGCCTTGACCGCCGGCAGCCTCGCTGAAGTTGGGCACTAGGTGGTGCTCGCTCCATTTCAAGGTCGTCCAGACGACCAGGAAGGCATGCTGCTGGTTACGATTGCCAGGGAAGAGTGATTCGGCAAGGTCAGATGCGTCCGCTAGGCGGGCGATCTTCTTGAACGACCATTCGATGCGTGTGGTTGTCATTGTGAGGGTGGGGTTTTGAGCGTGAACATGGTCTTCGGCGCGGGACCCGGTGGGGATGGGGCTGTTAAAAAGCCAGGCCATCACAACCGGTCAAACCGCTCCGCACCGAAAACCGGGCGAGCCCGGGGCGTGGGTGTCCATGAAGCACCATTGAACGCCAAGGTCGCACACGGAGGTGCCCGTTCTTGGTCATTTGAGCCGGCGCCGTTCGACTGGCATTTCCCTTTACATTTCAGGGACGCGTCCGGAAGGCGCCGGCTTGACCGTTTCTCGTCGAGAGGCGAGCGAATCGGCACTTTGGAAGCGGATTTCCACGGCCTGATGTCGCAGGTCGTACCGCTCCCTGCTGATTCGAATAGCGTGCTCGCGCAGCTCTGTGCCGAACGTCTTTTCGATGAACAGGATCGTGGTGAATGCCGAGACGTACATCTCGTTCAGGATGCGCCAGAAGCGCCAGCGGACGCCCTGGCGGGTCATGCGGAATGCCTGGTGGGCCTTCTCGCCGTACGTGCCCTTGAGCACCATGTAGCTCGGCCGGTCAGGCCGCAACTCGACCCAGAGATCCTTCGACTCCATCAGCTTCCTCAAGGTCTCGAGGAACGTCTTGTCTTTCTCGGTCAGCTTCATGTTGTATCACCATGATCGTGTCGCCCTGCTGCCAGATGTGGATGCTGCCGGCATGGGCCAGGAATATGAGTGCGACAAACCGCCAGATGCGGTCAGTCCGGGCGTCTTCACCGAGAGGTGGTATCTGCTCCAAACTCAAGGGGATCGCCCGCAGATGGGCCTGTATGTGGCTCTGGTAACGCTGCAGATCGAACCCATCACGAGACGATGGTAACGCCGCCGCAAAGGCTTCGAGCGTCAGGCTATCCAGCGCCTGGAATAGGTCACCCGTCTTTTCCAGCTCCAACGCCCCCAGCTGGAGGGCGTTGGAGCGAGATTCGGCCAGCATCTGCCGGACGCGCTCGCGTAGCTCCTTCTTTCGTTCCCGAGACTCCGCCACCTTCTGGCGGAAGTACTCAGCATCAAAGACCAAGCCATCGAAAAGGAACCGCGAGGAAACATCGCCACCGCAGGAGCTGCACACGTATCGCCGAATGCGGAGCCTGGGCTTACCACTACAGGATGGGCAACGCTGGAAGGCTATGGTCGGATCGAAGCTCGCACCGCAGCCAACGCATCGTGACCGGCCATCGTTGATCATCTCCATCCGACCACCGCATGTTGGGCAGGCGTGCCCCGACAGCATGACCTCGTAGAAGAACCGGCGTACTCGCTCGCGGAAAACTTGGACGCGCTCGCTCATGCGAAACGCCATCTCGATGATGTTCATGCGGCCGGGGTCTGGCGGGTCTGCTCTTCCCGCTTGGCCGTCGGCTTCTGGTTTCGTGGGGTAAACTTCCGGCCGCAGGCCTTGCAGCGGCGCAGCTTCCGAAAACCAAGCCCCTTGGTCTTGCGCGAGCCCTTGCTTACGGTGTTCGTCGATTTGCAGTACGGACATGAAAACGGTCGTCCCATGTGATCACCTCACGAGACCCGGGAGGGGCCTGAGTATAAAAACGTTTGCTGCCACTGAGCCGTGGTAAGCGGAACGTCCGCTGACTGTCTTCCAGAAGCCAACGCGAGATGTCGAGCCCATGCGCCATGTGGGTCAACCCGTACGATGGACTCGCGGGAGACACCCGGTAATTTTCCACTGGAACTTTGCGCCGTTTCGTTAGTGTTCTTCCTTCCTTTCCTTCTTCTTTCTTTTCAATATGGAAGGGTAATAGGTAAGGAGGCCGAAGCGATTCACCGCGAAGTGGTAACGAAACGAAGACACCTCCCCAGCGCGCCGACCCCAGTTGCACTGGAAAATCACTCTGGGTCTCCCCAACGAAAGCTTTTTATACCTGCGCGTCAAGGGCTACTGGTGGAGGTGATTTTCTTATGGAACATATCGACGTACAGGCCAAGATGGAGGGCAAGATGCGCAGCCTCCGGGACCATGCGATCATCCTTGACCGGCGCTACCTGGATGACGAACAGCTCACCCGCCGCGAGCAGCAGGCTGTCTTGGAAGGAATCTTCAACGCCAACGTGCGTGATCGCGAGATCCACGAGATCAGTTGCCACTTCGCACCGGTCTTGCGGAACGACAACCCGGTCCACCTGGCCCTGTGGGGCAAGACCGGCACGGGCAAGACCGTGACCATGCATTACTTTCTGGGCTTCTTGCAGCAACTCTGCCGGAAGGAACACATCCCCATCCGCCATGTGCATCTGGACCTGACGACGGCGCGGCCATGCTTCCGGGCCTTGAGCGATCTGGTCTGCCTTTTGGATGCCGGTCGGCGTTACAGCCGGGGGCTATCGTTGGAAGAGCTTATGCAGCGGATTGAAACCGCCCTGGCGGATTTCAAAGGGTATCTTGTGCTCTTCGTGGATGAAGTCGACAACATCCGCCGGGACCGAGACACCTTCCTGGCGTTCCTCGTTCGGCGCCTGCCGCAGCGCATCCCGGCCAAGGTCGTTCTGGTCTTTGCTTCCAACCGGCTGAACTGGACCGACCAGCTTGACCCGCGGACCAAGAGCTTCTTGAAACTCAACGAGCTGATCTTCAAGCCCTACGATGCCATCGACCTGCAGCGCATCCTCAGCATTCGCGTGCAGAAAGCCATCCGCGCCGGTGCAGTTGCCGAAGGAGTGGTTGAGAAGATTGCCGCCCTGGCCAGCCGGGACCACGGAGATGCCCGGCAGGCAGTGGCCCTGCTGGCCAAGGGTGCGTACCTCGCCGAGAAAACGGGATCGCCCATCACCCTGGAGCTGGTAGATCAAGCTGCCGAGGAAATTGAACAGGACCGGTACCTGAGCATGCTGCGTACCGCGCCAGCGCAGCTTCAGGCCGCTCTCGCCGGAGTGATTGAGGCCGTTAGGAGACAGCGGGGCGCCGCCGTGGAATCTGGCCAGGCGTACGAGGGCTACATGGCGGTGTGCCGCCGAGCTGGCCTTAAGCCGTTGCCCGCGCGGGCGTACGGCGC
>CAZERK010000045.1:1392-2997 GCA_964514515.1 uncultured Planctomycetaceae bacterium | reverse complement strand
TGGCTGAACAAGTATTCCCTTCTGGGGGCGTTCGGCGACTTGGTGAGCGAACTGGACATGTACTCGTACATCCGCGCCCGGGTGGAATCGAAAGGCCGGTACGGGCGCACTCGGGACATCATTCTCAACATGCCGGAGGATGTGATCACGAAGATCCAGGAGGTTGTGCTGCTCAACTTCGGATTGGGCGGTGGGGCGACGAACAGAGTTTGAGCCGACCAGAACGGAACACTGTCAACGGAGTAATTATGAACTCCCCTGGCCGCGCAAACCGCACAGATGCTCGAATCCTTCGCACCACCACGGGTCGTCACGAAGTAGGGCAGGCCCCGTGAAAGCGACAACTATATATATAGGTGCGCCCACACCGGGCTCATGGGCTTTTCAAACCCGCTCCAGCAGTTCGTTTCGTACGACTTCTTCGAGTCCTTACTGCCTGACTTTGTCCTGGCCTGCGCTTTTTTCACGGCGATCATCTACGCCGCCCTGGGCAAACGGTTTGGCCACCAGCGGGCGGCTATCGGGGTGGCGCTGGCGATGGGCGTGGCTCTCGCGGTCGGCCTGGTCTGGTGGGAGGAGGCCAACGACATTTCCATCCGGGACCTCGGCCCGCTTGCGGCGGGCTTCGCCCTCATCCTCCTGGCGGGCGTGATCTATCAATCCATCAAAGGCGTCGGCGGCAACTGGGCCGGCGCCGGTATCGCCGTTGGCGCCTGCATCCTGGTCGGATGGGCCGTCGGTATTGACTGGCCGGCAAGACCCGAAATCGTGCAAGCGGTCCTTACCGTCACGCTGACCGTCGGCATCCTCGCTTTCCTCTTTCATCGCCACGGCATCCACTCTTATGGAGCCGACTTCGGCCCGTCCTCGCCTGTGGAACTCAACGACCTCCGCCACGACGTACGGGACCTGTACCAGGAACGGAAGGTGGCAGATCGCGTAACCGATAGTTTCCAAAAACTGCGGCGCGCCGCCGAGGTCCTGCCGGAGCATCCCGAAGCGGAGCCGGACGTCATGCTCCAGCTTCAACGCATGCTCCCAGCCGAAGGGTGGCTGACTGACCAGATGGCCCGACTGCGTGAAAAGGCCTACCACTTCCGCGTCGGCCACGTCACTCAGATCGAGGAGATGCAGAAGCACCTGTCGCGGCTTCCTGTGCAGGCACGACGCAAGGCCGCCAGCGAACTTGCCGTTCTGTACAAAGAGCTGCAGTTCGACGCCCGGCTAGACCGGCTTGATCGGGCGGTGGTCGCTAATGAGCGGCGGGTTCGCGAGCTGACCCGGGGAGCAGAGGTTCTGTTGCAGAGGCATGATCACAAGGATCTGGTGGACGTGCTCGCCGCCGCCGGCAAGTTGCAGAAGCACAACGCCCATTTGTTGAGAGCCATCAGGCGAACAGAGAAGCGCCTGCTGCACGCGGCCAAGAGCGTGGCGACAAAGTACGGCGGGGTGAAGACCCAGTGAGCGAGGTACTGTCACCTGACTTGGAGAAACGTCTGCGGGCGCTCGAACCGCCGTACCAGTCCCGCGGCGAGACCGAAATCGGGCGCGTGCTCGATCGGTATGGAATCCCGTTCTTCTATCGGCAGCCAACGTTAATCTATG
>CAZERK010000045.1:0-1382 GCA_964514515.1 uncultured Planctomycetaceae bacterium | reverse complement strand
CCCGGAGGGCCCGTTACCGACCTACAACGGCCTGGTCATCGAGTACGCTAGGAGGATAAACACGCCGGATTACGTCCGAGGCATCGAGCGCAAGCGCCTGGTGTACGAGGCGAACGAAGTCCCCGCGGTCTTCGTGTATCCGGAGGACTTGGCGACGCCGGAGTGGCCGGAGGATCTCACGAGGAGAATCGAGGCGGCCACCGTGCCCTACGCCCAAGGCCCCTATCATCGCAGGCGCCACCCACTCTATGATTGAGCCGCATCAAGGACCTGGCGGTGAGGACGCCGCAGCGACGCGCTGAGTTCTTTTATGGTCGAGTCAGCATTCAATCCAGCATTTGAGCCGTCCCTGGCATCTTGGCTCGATGCAGGCGTGTACCAACTCTGGCTCCGCCTACCGACCGTACGTAGGATCGACGTCGGTCGATTAGGGAAGTTCCTGTTTCCCTCCGGCGTGTACGTCTACACCGGCCGAGCATCGCGTGGGCTGCGGGCCCGAGTGGCCCGGCATGCTCGGTGCGCCGGCGTGAAGCACTGGCACATCGACTACCTGCTGGCTAACCCGGCAGTGTGGTTGGAGAAGATCGTCCTGGTCTCGCGGGTCCCGTCGGAGGAATGCGCGCAGAACCAAGTCATTGGCCAAGACGCTGCCTGTCCTGTGCCCGGCTTCGGCAGTTCGGATTGCCGAGAAGGCTGTCCGACTCACCTATGGCTTCTGCCGGCGAGAGCTCGCGGGAAGAAGGCGCGAGCACGAAGATGATTACCGCACGTCGAGCCAGGTCATCAGTTCGACGGGACAGGGATGGGCCTCGGTGCAGGAGTGCACCGCCTTGTGGCACGCGCTCACCGCGGAGGGGGAGGTGGCGACCAAGATGATGCGATCAAAGCCGGCGCCACGGAGCTTGTCGAGGTTAGCCGTGATGTCCGACTTGCCGGTCTCGGCCTCGATGGCGATGCGCTCGCCGGGGCGCTCAGCGACGAGGTCCACGTGACCGTCGCCAGGAATGTGATGCTCGATGGCAACCTCGTACCCCTGGCGCTCGAACTGCTGCGCGACACGGGACACCCAATACCGATGCTTTAGGCCGGCGCGGGGCGGAGGACCAGGGTCAATGCCCTGGGCTTCGGCAGCAGCGCGGCCGTGATCGGTCAGTCCATATAGCACGACTTGGCCGGAGCGGGTTGCGATCGGCACCGGCTGAATAAGGCCGGCGGATTGGAGGGATTGCCGGATGGCATTGCCGCGGCGGCGGGAGAGGTTGAGCCGTTGATAACGAGAGACCGTAGTGGAAATGGGCCGGGTGGCTACATCCGAGAGGAACCGGGTCTCTTCTGATATATCGGCCTTTTCAGCCAGAAGAACCACTTCCTGCTCAAGCCTG
>CAZERK010000044.1:0-13433 GCA_964514515.1 uncultured Planctomycetaceae bacterium | reverse complement strand
CGGTCAGCGCCGCCTTGTTGATGGGGGTGTGCGGCCGCGCCATCCTGCACAAGCTTCGCGGAGAGTCGATCGTCTGGCGAAGCACGAACTACAAGGAAGCGCCCCCGGCATTCTGAATCACCACGCGCAATTCGGAGGGGGCGATGGTAGCGGCCGACCTCCTGGTCGGCCGTAGCCCAGGAAGGATAGCCGGTCCGCCACGGCACATCAGCCGTAGAATGCGCCGGGGGCTGTGCTCTGCAACGGCCGAGCGGGCGCTCGGCCGCTACTGTCTGCGTCGCACGATCGCGCACGGTGATTCAGCAGCGTCCTGCGAGACCGAGGCGGCGGCTGCCAGCCGCACGGCACGCGGGTCGGGATCGGCGACGACGGGATCAGCCCTCGGCGCCCTCCGTTCGATGCCCGAGACGCCGTGCGAGATTCAGAACCAACGTCAGGAGGCCGCGCAACGAACCAAGCCGTGAACCGCGAACCAGGGCTTCGGCCTGACAAAACCAAGCAGTCTTCGGCGGCCGTCCGGTTTGAAGAACCCGTCTGCGACGTGTGCGGCTGCGTGCCGACGGAGCTTCTGCTGACGACGCGAGACCTCGTTTGGCGCAAGCCCGGCGAGTTCCGGCTGATGCGATGCACGAATTGCGGATTGATCCTGACGAGTCCCCGGCCGGTCCCGGCCGACATGTACGTCTATTATGACGATTGGTATGCGTATACGACGCTGGAAAAGGCCCGAGACCAACAGGTCGGCTGCCTGGGCAACCGATTCGTCGCCCGGTCTCGACTCAGACTGCTGGAGCAGACAGGTCCTCTGGAACGCGGCATGCGCGTCCTCGACGTGGGGGCGGGCTTCGGCGTCCAGCTCGACTACTACATCCGCAAGCGCGGCATCGTCGCCACGAGCCTGGACTTCGACGCTGCGACGTGCGAGGCCTCCATCGTCAGGGATCGGGCGGTGATCCGCACGGGCGACCTATTGGACGCCGGCTTCGAGGCGGAGTCGTTCGACGTCGTCACGTTCTACGAGTCGCTGGAGCACGTCTACCATCCGAAGGCCGTCCTGGAAGAGGCGTTTCGGATTCTTCGGCCCGGCGGGCGACTCGCCCTGGACGTGCCGGACTACGGCGCCTGGTGGCGGAAGGTCTGGGGCCGGCATTGGTTCGGCATCCTGACGCCGGCCCACCTCTACCATTTCACGAAGCCGGCGCTTCGCCGACTCGTCGAGGCGGCAGGCTTCCGGATCGGCGTCCATCGCTCGTTGCCCTGGCCCTACGAAGCCACGGCGAGCATGGTCATCGCCTACGCGGACTGGACGGGCGCGAGCGTCCCTGACGCCATGATGATCGACCGCATCCTCAAGCGGCGCTGGCGGCACCTGCCTTTCTTCATGCTGCTCACGCTATGGACGGTCCTCGTGGACATCCCTTGGCAGGGCCCGCTCAGCCTGCTCGGCCGCACCGGCACGCAGGGCCTCGTCGCCGTCAAACAGGATCGCCGCTAACACCCGTTCCCGCTCGAAATCACCGATGCGCGGCTCGACGCTCAAACGCGGCGAGCGGTCGATTCCAAACCAAGATCAGCATCATGACGATTCACGATTGCATGTAGCGTCGCCCCCTACGAGCGACACATGGCGAAATGGGCTGCCGCTGGAAAAAAACGTCGGCCGTCCCGGCGCGCCGGAAACGCCACGCACAAGGATGAAATGCGGTAGTATTCACCGCAGACGGCGGATCCCAAGCCGCGGCAGCGGCGCAGAAGCCGAACCGCCGCAACGACGGAGGCCCAGATCATGCATCTTCAGCCGATTCAGGCGGGTACGCAAAACGATGTCAACATGGAAGGCGCGGTCGGCGTCAAAATGCGCATGCTGATCGGCCGTGACCAGGGTGCGACCAACTTCCACATGCGGCATTTCGAGCTTGCGCCAAACGGGCATACGCCGCACCATGCGCACGACTACGAGCACGAAATCGTGTTCCTGAAGGGCGCCGGCGTCGTGAAGACGCCACAAGGTGACCGGTCGTTCAAGGCGGGCGAGATCGCGTTCGTGCCTGCGATGGAGAAGCACCAGTTCATCAATACCAGCCCCGGGCCGTGCGAGTTCATCTGTTTGATACCGGCGCCGGAGGAGTGCGCGAAATGATCGCGCGGCGAGCCTAAAGACAGCGATGGCTTGCGGTGGGACGAGCGTGCTTCGTGCGGAGCACCGACGCGGGCGAAACGCGGCCGCCCGATTCGCCAAGGCCCGGGTCGTTGGGAGGCTGAGGCTTCCGTGCTATCAATCAAACCGAACCCACGCGTGCCTTACACGCTTCGATACCAGGATGAGGCGGTCCTCGTGGTGGAGAAGCCCGCAGGCGTCGTGACCGAGCCCGGCAAAGGACACGCCCACGACAGCCTCCTCAACGGCCTCTTCGATCCGTTCGGCAACCTGCTTCAGAACCTCGGGGAGCAGCGAGACTGGGGGCTGCTGCACCGATTGGACAAGGACACGTCGGGCTTGCTGCTCGTCGCGATCCGCAACCGCGCCTACGACGCGCTCCGCGCCCAGTTCGAGGATCGCCAAGTCAAGAAGGTCTATTGGGCAATCGTTCTTGGCTGCCCCAAGCCGGCCCAGGGCGTAATTCAGAAACCGATCGTCGAGGCGACCGGACGCATCAAGCGGGCCCTGCTCCAACGGGGCGGGGCGCCGGCCATCACCGCATATCGGGTCTTGCAGGCGGGGAAGGCCGGGCGGTCCGTCTCGCTGGTTGAAGCCCGACCCAAGACCGGCCGCCTGCACCAGATTCGCGTCCATCTCGCGTCGCTTGGGTGCCCCATCTTGGGCGATTCAATCTACGGCGACCGAGCTTCGCCTCGCGTGCCGAGGCTCTGCCTCCATGCGGCTCGTCTGTCCTTCGTGCATCCTACCAGCGGCCGACGGATAGAGGTTGGCAGCCCTTGGCCGTCGGACTTGGAAGCCACCTTGAGTCGGTTCGGCCTTCGGGTTCCATGAGGCCTGAAACGCTTCGCACGCCGCGCGGCACTCACGGCCCGTCCGCCCGGCTGCCGTCGGTCGTTCCAGACCCCTCCCGATCACTCAAGGACGCCGTCTCGCAAGATCCGCGGTCTCCCCGGGCAGTCAACAAAACGAGGCTCATCCCCGACCGGACCCTCGACCCGAATCAGGTCCACGGTCCCAAGCCGGGGATGAGCCTCTTCGTGCAAAACGTTATCACGCAAGACCTCGGCCGCACGCTGGCGGCCGAGTTCAGCGGTTGCTAGCCAGGCCAGGACGTATTCCGCTCCGGCCAGGTGTCGTAGCCAACGCCGTTGGTATACCGCGTGTCGACGTACCGATACTCGGCGTGGCCGTCCAGGAAGCCCATCTCATAGGTGGAGAACTTGCGGTGCCAGCCGATGCCCAGTTGCTGGAGCCCGCTTTCGCCATACGTGCCATCGCTCGGGCGGGCGTCATACATGTACGCGTTCATCATCGCTTCCATGAAGACGACGAAGTCCGACGCGGCGCCTCCAACCTTCTTGGCCAGCATCGCGCTGCCGTACGCGTGCATCATATCGAGCGCATAGTCCGGGTTGGGGGTCCCGTTCATCCAGTACCAGTTAATGGGATAACTGTTGCCGTTGACTTCCCAGGAGCCGTAGCGCTCGTCCGTAGGCGGCGATTCGGTTACATCACCGACCGATGGCGTGGCCGACGATTTGTCCGACGGGCAGATGTACTGCTTGATCGGCGCCGCCCGGCCGCCCGGGGGGTCCTTGATGCCCGGCGCCAGATACTTGTTGAACGGTCTGTTCTCCGTCGGAATGATGTACGTGTCCGACGACGTATACGTCGGGTTCTCCACCGAATGCCGATAGCCGCCGTACACGTACTCCGAGACCCACATAATACCTGGGAAATTGGTCGTATCCAGGAACCACGGCAGACTGGGGTAGCTGCCGTTGCCGGTCGGATCGTAATCCGTCGAGTAGGTGCCGGCCGTTTGGGCGATCTCACGCAGGTTCGCGCCGCACAGGGCGACGTTCGCCGCTTCTTTCGCCAGCGTCAACGCAGGCACGAGAACGGCGATCAGCACGGCGATGATCGAGATCACGACCAGCAGCTCGATCAGCGTGAAAGCCACGCGCTGGACCGCGGGCGCAGGGACTCTTCGTGTTGGAATTCGGGTCATGTCATAACTCCTCTGGATCACACTCACCACTCTCAAGGGATGACGTCCACACCCCGGCAGGCCCGGGCGCTGGAGTTTGCCCTGATCCGGCAATCCCAGCGACCTAGCGTGCTCTCTATAATATCATGCGGAGCAATCGATGTGAACGGCTCATCGAAACCAGCCCCCACCGAGTATTTCTTCTGATGGCGCCGGCTTCATGCGACGTAACCCGCCTCCTTCGAGCTGCCCGCACCGAGGACGCCCAGGCGTGGGAGAGCCTTTTGTCTTTGATCTACAACGAGTTACGAGCGATCGCCGGCCGCCAGATGCGCCACGGTCCGGGTCGTTGAGAGGCTGAGGCTTCCGTGCTATCAATCAAAACGAACCACGCGTGCCCTGCACGGTGCGATGCCAAGATGACGCCGTGCTCGTGGTGGAGAAGGCCAAACGAGGCTCATCCCCGACCGGACCCTCGACCTGAATCAGGTCCACGGTCCCAAGCCGGGGATGAGCCTCTTTGTGCAAAACGTTATCACGCAAGACCCCGGCCGCACGCTGGCGGCCGAGTTCAGCGGTTGCTAGCCAGGCCAGGACGTACTCCGCTCCGGCCAGGTGTCGTAGCCAACGCCGTTGGTATACCGCGTGTCGACGTACCGATACTCGGCGTGGCCGTCCAGGAAGCCCATCTCATAGGTGGAGAACTTGCGGTGCCAGCCGATGCCCAGTTGCTGGAGCCCGCTTTCGCCATACGTGCCATCGCTCGGGCGGGCGTCATACATGTACGCGTTCATCATCGCTTCCATGAAGACGACGAAGTCCGACGCGGCGCCTCCAACCTTCTTGGCCAGCATCGCGCTGCCGTACGCGTGCATCATATCGAGCGCATAGTCCGGGTTGGGGGTCCCGTTCATCCAGTACCAGTTAATGGGATAACTGTTGCCGTTGACTTCCCAGGAGCCGTAGCGCTCGTCCGTAGGCGGCGATTCGGTTACATCACCGACCGATGGCGTGGCCGACGATTTGTCCGACGGGCAGATGTACTGCTTGATCGGCGCCGCCCGGCCGCCCGGGGGGTCCTTGATGCCCGGCGCCAGATACTTGTTGAACGGTCTGTTCTCCGTCGGAATGATGTACGTGTCCGACGACGTATACGTCGGGTTCTCCACCGAATGCCGATAGCCGCCGTACACGTACTCCGAGACCCACATAATACCTGGGAAATTGGTCGTATCCAGGAACCACGGCAGACTGGGGTAGCTGCCGTTGCCGGTCGGATCGTAATCCGTCGAGTAGGTGCCGGCCGTTTGGGCGATCTCACGCAGGTTCGCGCCGCACAGGGCGACGTTCGCCGCTTCTTTCGCCAGCGTCAACGCAGGCACGAGAACGGCGATCAGCACGGCGATGATCGAGATCACGACCAGCAGCTCGATCAGCGTGAAAGCCACGCGCTGGACCGCGGGCGCAGGGACTCTTCGTGTTGGAATTCGGGTCATGTCATAACTCCTCTGGATCACACTCACCACTCTCAAGGGATGACGTCCACACCCCGGCAGGCCCGGGCGCTGGAGTTTGCCCTGATCCGGCAATCCCAGCGACCTAGCGTGCTCTCTATAATATCATGCGGAGCAATCGATGTGAACGGCTCATCGAAACCAGCCCCCACCGAGTATTTCTTCTGATGGCGCCGGCTTCATGCGACGTAACCCGCCTCCTTCGAGCTGCCCGCACCGAGGACGCCCAGGCGTGGGAGAGCCTTTTGTCTTTGATCTACAACGAGTTACGAGCGATCGCCGGCCGCCAGATGCGGCGGGAGCGAGCCGGCCATACGTTCCAGCGGACGGCCTTGGTTAACGAGGCGTATATCCGCCTCCTGGGCGACTCCGGAGCCGCGTGGGAGAACCGGGCACATTTCTTCGCCGCCGCGGCCGAGGCGATGCGCCGCGTTCTCGTCGACCATGCCCGGCAGCGCAACGCGATGAAGAGAGGGAGCGGCGCCAAGCGAATTCCGCTTGGCGAGGCTCAGGATGCCGAGCAGGCGAGACAGGCCGGACACGTCTTGGATGCCGCCGAAGCCGGCGACGAAAAACTCCGCGTGGACATCGAGGCGTTGCATGCAGCCCTCAGCAAGCTGGAAGCCGACGAAAGACACAGGGACAAATGCACGGTTGTCAAGCTGCACTGCTTCGTTGGCCTCACGCTCGAGCAGACCGCGGAAGCGCTTGATAAGTCGCTGGCCACGATCAAACGAGATTGGACGTTCGCCAGAGCCTGGCTGTATCGGGAGATGACGAAGGACGGCGGATGAGGGGCGACGACCGGCGGCAGCGACGGACCGCGTCACACCGCGCGTGGGCCTGAGACGGCGGGTGCGGAGCGAGAACCGACGAAAGAGGGGGCGTGCTCAGGATCTGGAAATGCCGAAAGACGACGGGATGAGTCGAAGTCGCAGCGAACAGGTCGAGCAGATTTTCCACGATGCGCTGCAAGTCGAGCCTGGACGGCGCGCCGCTTACGTGGCGGCCGCCTGCGGAGGAGATTCGCCGCTGCAGGCGGAGGTTTGCGCTCTGCTCGACGCGCACGCATCCGCGGATGGCTTCCTCGCTGAGCCGCTGTCTGCGAGCCTTGGCTTGGAGCTCGCCTCTGGCGAAGACAGCGGCTTGATCCGCGGTCGCGAGGACGGCCTTGTGGGGCAGCGGATCGGCGCGTGGCGATTGACCAAGCGGCTGGCGGCCGGCGGGATGGGCACCGTCTATCTGGCGAGCCGTGACGACGGCGAGTATCAGAAGCAGGCGGCTATCAAGTTGATCCGCCCGGGAATTCGCTTTGATGACCCGCAGCATCGCCGCCGGATCGTGCGGCAGTTCCGAGACGAGCAGCAGCTACTCGCCGACCTGGATCATCCGCACATCGCCAAGCTCTTCGACGGCGGGACCAGCGAAGATGGCTCGCCATACTTGGTGATGGAGTACATCGAAGGCCAGCCGATCACCGAGTACTGCGAGAGAAACCATCTGTCGACGGCCGATCGGCTCAAGCTGTTCTGCAAGGTTTGCCTTGCCGTGCAATACGCGCACGGCAAACTGATCGCCCACCGGGATCTCAAGCCGCGCAACATCCTCGTCATTCCGAATCCCGATCCCGGCGGCGAGGCGATCCCCAAGCTGCTGGATTTCGGAATCGCCAAGATCCTCAAGGAAGGAGGCATCGAAGATTCTCACGGCATCACGTCGCTGGGTATGAGGCCGATGACGTTGGACTACGCGAGCCCAGAGCAGGTTCGCGGAGAGGCGGTCACGACCGTCAGCGATGTCTACTCGCTCGGCGTCGTGCTCTATGAGGTGCTGACCGGCCAACTCCCGTATCAAGTCTCAACCTACTCAGCCGAGGCGACCATCGTAGAGCAGAAGCCGAAGCGCCCGAGCGCCGTCCGCCGCGCGATCAGCCGCGAGGTGGACGCAATCGTGCTCAAGGCGCTGCAAAAGGACCCGGGCAACCGATATCAAAGTGCCGCCGGAATGGCGGACGACATCGAACGGTTCCTGTCCGGAAAGCCCGTCTTGGCCCACCCGCCGAGCGTCCTCTATCAATTGGGGAAGTTCATCGTTCGCAACAAATGGGCCATTGTCAGCACGGTCGTCGTCCTCGTTTGGGGGATCGCAACGGGCCTGCTCATCGGGATGGCTCTGAAGGAGGCAGCCGAGAAGGAATCCCTTGAAAAGCAAAGGAACCTCGCCAGCCGGTTGTTTTACGTCGGGCGGTCGGCCTACCTTCGAGAACACGATTATGTGACCGCGGAGGCTATCTTCCGTCAGGTTCTGGAGATTGACGAAAGCCTGCCGCGCGAGCGCGACACGTGGCTGCTCGCTGAACGGCGCGGCTTCCTGGGACGGGCGCTGTTGGCACAGGGCAAATACAAGCAAGCCGAGCCCTGCCTGACGGAGAGCTATCTCGAGTTCCGCCGCTCGTTTGGAGAAGACGACGACCGCACGCAAGAAGCCCGCCAGCGCCTCGAGGAACTCTATCGCTTCCGAGACCAACCGGCGCCGACAAGCCTACCTGCCCAAGCCGCGCCGACCCCGTGAGACGAGCGATTCCCCGGGCGCGCCGTCGCCTTCCATGCCGACCATGCGAAGAATCCGGCCGGCGGCTCACGCCGTGGCAAGTTCTGCGCCCGCCTCGTGCGGGGGTCGGGCGGTTCGCGTCAGCCAGCCCGTGTTGCGAAGCGTGAGCGCGGCGTAGGGCAAAATCCAAGCAAGACAGGCAACCCAGAAGAACTTGTACACGACCATCCAGACCCAATCGCTGTCCCGTTCGTTGCGATAGTAGATGGCTGCCGAGAAGGCGGCGAAGACGAGGATGACGCCGGCTCGGTGCAGGAGATAGCCCTCGCTCATCGTCAATAGCGCCATGTTGTTGAGCACGAGCAGCGGCGGCAACGCGAGCGACAGCACGACCAGCAGCATGTTGACGCGCAGCGGCCAGAGGCGTCGCCGTCGGAAGTCGGTAAACAGAAACCGGAACAGCACGATCGTCTCGCGGATGTTGCTGCGGGCCCATCGCAGGAACATCCGCGTCAGACCGACGTATGTATGCGGCATCTTGCTGCGGACAACGGCGCTGCCCTGGTACGCCGTCATCCAACCTTCCCGGAGGAACAGGTTCGTCATGGCGCGGTCTTCGCCCGTCGTGCACGGCAGGTTCAGGAACCGTTGGTCTCGCCATTCGTCGGCGACCCTGCGAACGACGTCCGCTCGATAGGCGCTCAGGGCGCCCGGCGTGCAGAACACGCCGCGGAACTCGCTCTGGTACGCTCGAACGAACTTGAACGACAAGCTGAAATAGCATTTCAAGAACCGCGTCATCATGCTCTGCCGCGGATTCAGAACCTCGACGCAGCCCGCCACGCAGCCGACGCTCGGATCCCGCACCAGGGGCGTCACGGCGTTGCGCAGGGCCTCCGGCATCAGGATGCTGTCCGAGTCGATCGTGACCAGGACTTCGCCTCGGGCCTCCGCAAAGCCCAGATGTAAGGCCGCTCGCTTGCCCCGGTTGCCCGGATGCCGCAGCGTGACGACGCGCACACGCTCGCCGACTTCGATCGCCGCCCAGCAAATATGCCGCCAGGTATCGTCGCTGCTGCCGTCATCGATCACGATGACCTCCATCTTCTCGCGGGGATAGAGGCTCGCGGCCGCGGAGAGAATCGCGTGCCGCACCAGCGGGCCTTCGTTGAAGGCCGGGATAACGACGGAGACGGACGGCAGCTCGTCGTCGCGGACCGACGGCATCGGGCGATAACGCAGCCAAAGCCAGACGCGCCAGACGAGCGCGCAGCACATGATGGCCCCGTAGCCGGCCGTCATGCCCCAGAACAGCTTGCCCATGAACGAATCAGGAATGACCTCGCTGAGTCTCCAGAGCTTGCCGCGCCCCAGCGTGACGAACAGGACGGCCGTGCCGGCCAGGACGATGGTGGCCTTTGCGACAGCCTCAGCCAGAAAGAGGCGGGCAGACGTCGGCGCCGGAAGTCCCTCCTCGACGGGATTGCCGCAGGACGCCGGCTTGTACCAGGACGCGTCCTCGGAAGTCCGCCGCGTCTCGGATGCCGCGGAGGAACGGGCGGCCTCGATGGAGGCTGGCAGACAGGTCATGCGCATTCCTCCGATCTCATCGTCATGACGTACCCCTTGCGCACCGTCTCCGATCGCGCACAGTCGCCCCTTGGACGCAGGCCGCTATCTGGTAGACCCTGCTGAGCCCCCATCGTTGGCGGCTTTTCCGCATCCCGGGGCCAGGTCCGGTCATCCGGCCGATCTCGTTTCGGCAGGGCGTTTTCGCCGCGCCGCACGGGTCACCGTCCAGACGCTCGTCAGCCGAATCGGCTCCCCAGCAACAGGTCGGCAGTTGGAAGAGCGCCATTCAACGGGTTGTCGTCAACATTCGCGGCGCTCCGTCAGCCAGGTCAAACGCGCTGGATTACCAGAACTGCCAATCGCCGGTCTGCACAACGTAGACGTAGAGTACGAGGTTCGTCACCGCATGCGTGATCATCAGGCACAACAGGCTTCTGTTCCAATAGAACAGGCCGTTGAAGAGCAACCAGCAAGCGATGCTGACGCCCCAGTTGGCCGGGTGCTGAAGCGTGGACAGGAGCGACGAGCCGATGACGGCGACCCTACTGACCCGACCCCACGGCACGCGGTCGTAATGGTCCCAACTCACGAAGGCCCGCAGGATGAAGCCCCGCCAGAACAGCTCCTCGACGATCGGCACGATCGTCACGGCACGGAGGATTTTGAGGACGACGTGCCCCCAGAAAGCGGCGGGCGTCTGGAACGTCTCATTCGGGTCGAACATCCGGGCCTTGCCCCAGAGCGGCGCTCCGAGGTCGGCGCCCGCGCCCTCGACGCCGTTAAGGGCATGCTGGCCGACAACCCAAAGCCCCGCCGCCAATAAGCCAACCACGACGGCCGGTATCCAATGGGCTCGTCCCAGCGGCGGTAGGTGCCGACGGATGATCCAGACGAACCAGCCGGCCAAGACGATGTGCAAAACGATGGCTGCGTGATAGAGGCTCGTCGGGAAGATGTCGGTGAGCAGCAGCAGGACCAGATAGAGCATGTACGGGCCCATCAGCGGCACGCGAGGCTCGGCCTTGACGAGATCGCTGACCCAACGCGGTTCGGGTCGCGCATCGGTCTGTGCTGTGTCGTCGGACATGTTCGAGCAGTCGGTTGGGACTCGGAGCATCAGAACGGCTCCCGACGGTCCTGCGGCGCCGGAAGCGCGTGATCGATTGTGACGGATGGCACATCAAACCGCAAATGGCGGGGCTGGCGCCGGTCGGAGTCGCCGGGCGACCGCGTGTCGCCCCGCTCTTACGCCCGTCGTCAAGCGGGCGGACCATGGGAGCCACCAGCCTTGGCCGGCAAGTAGCCCGAAACCTCGCGAGACCCTTGAAGGGCGAATCGAGCGGCCTGACTTCGCCGGAGGCATCGCAAGGCGCAGCGAGATCGAGCGGCGGCGCAAAGCGAATGCCGCGGGCTCACGGTTGGCATCCTGCGTGTGAGCCCGCGGCGTCTCGCAACGGGGTGGGGAAAGGATGAAGTAGAGGCTGAGGGTTACTGCAAAACGGCGTCCTCCGCGATCGCCTGGCGGAGCTTGGCAATCGCCGAAAGCTGGATCTGCCGAACCCGTTCCTTGCTGACGTTCATCTTGCGCCCGATCTCCTCGAGGGTCTGTCGCGTCCGCCCCTCCTCCATCGGGAATCGGCGGGCGAGCACCACCTTCTCGACGTCCGTCAGATCGACGTTGTCCATGCGCAGGATTCGCTGCAGCCGCTCGCTGAACAGCGCCCGCTGGTCCGCGCGGTTGCGGTCGTGCATGTCGCTCTTCTCGAAATCGACCTCGTACGGTCCCGCGATCCTCAGGCGCCGCTTGGAATCCTGGAGGGCTGCGCGCGCAAAGGCTCGGAGGATGGCGTTGCAGCCGTAGGTGCTGAAGCGATATCCGCGCCAGGGATCGAACGTGTCAACCGCGCGGAGCAGGGCCATCATGCCTTCGCTGATCATCTCGTCGCGGTCGAGGGTGTCAAAGCGACTGCGGCCGATCAGGTCATAGACCAGGCCGAGGTTGCCTTCGATGAGGCGGGCGCGCACTTGATTGTATCGCTGGACCCACAGTTCGTACTGCCTCCGCTTGGCGCTGGCGTACGTTCGGTCCGCAGCCTGATACACGCGGCTGAGGCGGTGCCCACAGAAATGAAGCTGCTTGAACAACAGGATCTCGTCGTCAGGCCGCACGCGCCCCGTCTCGCCCGCCGGCCCCGGCCATTGCTCGAACAGCTTGCGCTCCGTCGAGCGCTTGTGCAACTCGGCATGATCGATGTAGGGCGGAGGCTGAATCCAGTCCTTGAGCGCTGTTCGACGCGCTGGCTTGGTGGTGATGCGAAGCATGATGTCGTCCTGCTTTCTCGGCCCGACCCGCGAGGCCGTTTCGTGTTCGCTGGGTTCGAATCCGGTCGCTGTGCGTTCTCTTGACGTCTACCGTTCTGCCGGCGAGAAGTTCTCGCTTTAATTAGCACTGTTTTACTACTAATTAGTCCTTCTGTCAAGACATATTCGCCTGTTGAGCCCCGAAACGGGCCTGCGCAGCCCAAAAAACGACCCTAAACCCTTGTAAAAGCTTATTTTATATATATAGACAAATATATAGAGTTGACGGATATCAACGGCCCGGCGGCGTTCCATGGGCCTGCAACGCCTTGCAATGGAACAGGAATCGGTCTCGCAACCCGCTCAAATGGCGCAAATAGG
Organism: uncultured Planctomycetaceae bacterium; assembly: GCA_964514515.1. Classification (GTDB taxonomy): domain Bacteria; phylum Planctomycetota; class Phycisphaerae; order UBA1845; family UTPLA1; genus CAZERK01. The sequence continues at coordinate 964 of CAZERK010000044.1, read as the reverse complement.
TGATTGCCAAGGCCGGAAATGGCCGGCCGTTCCCGTCGGCCGTCGCTGCGTCGCGCCGGATCTTGCGCGCTTCACCATCTTCAATACGAGATGAGGTTGCTGCTCGCGGCAAGAGCGCTACGACCCCGTGCGACGTGCGCGGCGACGCGCGCCGCGAAAAGCAATCATCGCATCGCAGAAACAAGAGAAAAGGCCCGGTCTGAACGGGCCTGGCCTGGATTGCGCTTGGGCGATCAAGCGGGGATGCAGCGCCGCGCGGCACCCCTCCGCACCGCGCCGTAACCGTCCATCAGCGGTTGCAACCGCCGCGCGGGAGCGGGGCACATCAACTTAGAAGCGTTCCTCCGGTTGAATCAGCCGGCCCTGACCGTCCAGGAAGCCGTCGAGCTTGCGACAGCGGACCGGATGCTGCAATTTCCGAATCGCCTTGGCTTCCACCTGGCGGACGCGCTCGCGCGTCACCTTGAAGATCTTGCCGACCTCCTCCAGCGTGTACGTGTAGCCGTCGCCGATGCCGTAGCGGAGCTTGATGATCTCGCGCTCGCGATACGTCAGGGACTTGAGCACCTGTTCGATGCGCTCGCGGAGCATCTCGCCGCTGGCGGTGGTCACGGGGTTTTCGGCGCCCGCGTCCTCGATGAAGTCGCCGAAGTAGGAGTCTTCGCCCTCACCGACCGGCCGGTCCAGCGAGATCGGAGGGCGGCTGATCTTCATCACGCGGCGGACCTCGCCGATGGGCATCCGCGCCTTGCGGGCGATCTCGTCAATCGACGGCTCTCGACCGAGCTCCTGCACCAGCTCGCGCGAGATGTTGCGCAGGCGGCTCATGGTCTCGATCATATGGACCGGAATGCGGATCGTTCGGGCATGATCGGCGATCGCCCGCGTGATCGCCTGCCGAATCCACCACGTCGCGTACGTGCTGAACTGGTAGCCGCGCCGGGACTCGGACAGGTCGCCCGCC